>JALVWZ010000414.1:0-4247 GCA_027023115.1 Thermaceae bacterium | reverse complement strand
ACCATTTCTGATAGCTGCCGCCCACCACCCGGGCGATGGTGGCCAACGCCGGGCCCACGACGGGGATGGCGCCCAAGGCGCCGGCGACGAGGTTCGAGACCAGTACGACGAGACCGGCAGCAAGCAGCCCTTCCACGAGCCACATCAGCACGGTGTTGCCGTCGGGTATTAGCAATTGCAGGAGTTGATGCAAGAAGTCCATTGGCGCCTCCTATATCCAGCCGGCGTCAGGGCCGCCGAAGCTGGTGCAGAGCGGGTCGTTGGGGTGGCTCTGGCAGCGGGTGGGGGTGTCGTCAGTGGGTGCTTGGTCTTGACCATTACCCCCGGCCGGGCCAAGGGCGGGCAGGGCACCCAGTACGCTTTTTTGGGCGCGAGCCAGCGCGATCTGCGCGCCAACTACCGCCACGCCCAGCAGCAGGCCCCACTTCAACGCGAACAGCACGTTCTTGTTCATACTCTCTTCGCCTCCTTGATTGGCTTTTGCTTTCTGAACTGGATTCCTTCTCGCTCCATGATGGCGGCGATCTCGCCCATGTAGTAGCGCTGCAGATCGGCGTGATGCTCCACTTTCGAGAGCGTTTTTTCGAGGCGCCACAGACTGGCCACCATCTGCCTCATCCCCCAAATGACGATCACCGCCAGGAGAATGAAGCTGGCCTTACCGATGTCGAGGCCGGCGAGAAGGCGCAAGATGTCCGTTTCCATCAATACACCTCCCGAGCGTGTAAGTCCGCGATCTTCTTTTGCAGGTCGGCGATCTTGGCCTCTGCCTGGGATGCTTTCTTTTTAGCGTCTCTATACGCCAACCGCAGCCCGGGCAATAGGTCCCGCGCGCTCTTTACCTTCTGCTGGAGCGCGCGTATATTTTGGGCTACGCCGAGCCAACTCTGATCGAAGGAGTTTGCGCCGGCCCGCGGCGGCGCTTTGATGCTGGGGCTTCCCGGCGATTTTACGACGCCCTTCACGTAATCGCGGCAGCTATTTCTGAGGGCGCTCGATTTGCTAATTAACAGCTGTGTCCAGCCGCCCATACCCAGCACCCCATACTGATAGCTCCAGGTTTCGTTCTGTGCGTAGTCGCTGCAGGCGGTTTCGGCCTGCCCCTCTATGTCGGCCATAGTCGCCTTGGCCTTATCCCGCTCCTTCGTAGCGGCATGGAGTTCAGCCATGTAGGCTGCCAGCAGCTGCTTGTAGGTCGCCTGAGCCGGATCGTCGGCCGTGGTCTGCTTAGGGATAAGGCCGGGCTCGACCGGCGCCGCTCCCAATGTCTGTACTGCCTTGACGGTCGGAACCCCGCGCGTCATGCCATACCACAGCAGAGCGACGCCAGCACCGGCAATCGGAAGCAAGATGGCGGCGTTCTTACCCATCTCAACTCTCCCTTAAGGCCGCATATACGGCCAGGCCCAGCAGAGCCGCGCCAGCCACCGCCACGAAAGCCCCGCGCAGAGCTACGGCCGACTGGTAGTTGTAGAACACGCGATCGCGTTGCACGTCGGCGTTGTTCCAGCTAAGTTCCGCACCGTACTCATACCCCGCCAGCGCCGTCCGCTCCTGAGACAGAACACTCTGCAGCCAGGCGTCGAAGTAGCTCTGCTTTGCCTTGAGGTCGGCAGAGATCTGGTGATCTGCTACCGATGCCTGCCGATCAACGCTGAGGAAGCTGAATATTCCCCCAATCGCGTTGCTGGCCAGACCAATCAAGGCGGTGACGGGTTCCACGGCTGCCCCCTACTTCCTGAAAAGAAGCGCCGCGATCGCCACGCCGCCCAATGCCCACGCCCAGGGCGGTATTTGCCCGAGGATCTCGGTCAGGGAGGGCGCCGGCTGCTGGGGCTGGGGAGGCATGGGCGCCGGCGGGACCGGCTGCACCGCGATGGTGGGCGCGGTGTCGCCGGACGGCACTAAGCCATACCCCCGAAACACAGGCAGCCAGTCGTTGAATACCTGGCCAAGCTGGTCGGCGGCGTCCATCCACTCGTAATCGAACTGGGTCTGGTACTGAGGCATTAGATACCTCCCCTCCAGTCAATCTCGGCGAGACGCCGCAGGGCGGCCTTGTCCTGAACCTTCACCTGTAGCACGAACGCCTTGATCTGGAACATGTGCTCAGCCTCTTCGGTCCAGTCCACTCGCCTGCTGGTGCGAACTTCCAGCACGAGCCGGTTGGTCTCGATGAGGGTCACCTTGCGCGGCCAAGTGGGCGCCTCTTCGTCGTCGATCTGGCTGACGGTGTGGATCGCCCCAAAAGCTCCGTCCATGAGCAAGGCAGCCGCACTGTCAGCGTTGCCCAGCTCGCGCTGCGCGCGAATGCGGAACTCGCCGTCACCGTGGACGTAGTAGACCTTGATGCCAGTCCAGTTCTCGCCCGCGGGGACGCTGAGGGTGACGGTCTCGGCCGCGTAGTCGATGGCCTTGACGGGCACCTTCTGGCGAGTGCCGCCGACGGTCGCCCATGCCGCCACTTCGGGGTGACTGGTTGACGGCAAGGTCACCGCGCGCATCTTGGTCTTCACGATCCCGGGCACGCTGATGGTGGTGTCCTGGGCGGAACCACCGCCGCTGTTGTCTACGTCACTGCCGGAAGCAACGGCCTTGAGATAGAGCCGCACCGGCTCGCCGTCGGGGATGCGGTAGATGGTGCCCTGAGGGATCTTGAAGACGGCAATGGGGCGCCACTCGTTCGCCTTCCAGTCAACGCCCGGGTCCATGTCGCGGTGATCGATCAGGGCGCGCTGAGGGATGCCCAGCGGGATGGCGACCGGCTTGGGGGCGACCTTCTTGGGCGCGGGCTGTACGGGCCGAGGCGCGCGCCGGCCGCCGAAAATGTTGGTCAGTTTGATCATGTCGCCTCCTTACTCAAGCCCAACGGTGAGCTCGAAGCGGGTGTTGGCGTGGGTGAAGTCCACGGCGGAGGGAGACTCTACCCAGATCTGGATGGCGTCACCCTCGGTGAACCGTGCCCCGGCCTGGACGCCGAGGTCCACGCGGGTTTCTTTGGCATACTTCTCGTTGCGCTGCTCGCCAGCGCTGAGGTCGAAGAACGGCGCGTAAGACTGCTTGGTCAGGAACAGTTCCCCGTCTTCGCCTTTGCGGCGCTTGTAGAGGTAGACGAAGGAGCTGGGGGGCAGCTCGTTGCCACCGGCGTCGAACAGCTTCATGACGAGCTGAGCGCCGTTAGGCAGTAGGTAAGTCGCGCCCTCCGGCACGATGAACTCCAGCACGCTAACCTTGCGGTTAGCGACGCCCGGGCCGATGATCTTTGCCTCTTCCGAGGTGTGCAAAAGTTTCCGTTCTCGCATCTTGGTTCCTCCTTTAGAGCTCGACGCCCACGAGCGCGAGCAGCTCTTCGGCGACATGGAAGCCAGCGACGGCCATGGTGCCGAGGCCGGCGAACTTCGCCATCTTGTCTTTGGAGCCTGTGTAGAGGGCCGCGCCAGCGATGGCCAGCCCTGCCTTTGCCAGCAGCCGCATGAAGGGCGCGATCTCCTGCGGGTTCTGGGGATCAGGGTTGCCGTCGGCGTCGGGAGCCACGTAGACGGTGCGGCCGTCCTTCTCGATGGCGTACCCGAACAGGTTGCGCATCGAGCTGAATAGCAGCTTTTCCACCGCTACGGCGACGCCCGCCCCGAGCACTACTCCGTACCCCTCCGGCTTGGAGAACTCGCTCGCGGCCTTCTGGACGGTTTTCGTATTGAAGCCGCCCAGCGCTATCGTTTGTGCCATAACGCCTCCTTCACATCCTCAGCGTTATCGCGGCGACGCCGGAGGCGCTACAGTAAACCCCGCGCGGGGTTTACGCGCGGGGTTTAAGAGTGTATGGCCAGCTCCACCCAGTGCCGCTTGGCGGAATCGGTGGAATCGCGCAATACCGCCCCAGCGCGTTCCCCGTCGAGGTCCTTCACCGCATACTCCGGGGGCAGGCCGTTCTCGGGGCGTTTGAGGGTGCGCACTCGCTCGCCCAGCTCGGGAAACTGCTCGGTCAGGGCGGCCACCTCCCCCGGCTCCGTAAGCCGGAAGGTCACCAGGTGTGACGCCTGCCGGCGCACCCCCGGGTCGATGCCTCCCACTGCTCCCCTAAGCATCTGGGTAACGAAGATCGCGTTGTGCCCCGCCTCGCGACCGCCGGTGAGGACCTCGAAGAGCCCCTTGGGGACGCGACCGCGCTCGAAGAACTGGTGAGCTTCGTCCACCACCAGCAGCACCCCGCGCCGGCGCATGATGGCCGCGCCCAGGTCGTCCAGGAA
>JALVWZ010000413.1 GCA_027023115.1 Thermaceae bacterium | reverse complement strand
CTGATCGCCAGTCCGCTCCTGGGGCGGGCGGCCCTCGAGGGGGTGCTGCCGGTGTTCGTGGGCCTCATGCTGCACATGATGATGGGCGCGGCTCTGGGGGTGGCTTACGTCTACTTGGTTCCCAAGGGTGCGTGGGGGCCGCTCGGTGGGCTGGCCTACGGTTTGCTCGTCTGGGCGGGCGCAACGCTCGTAATGGGTCACCTGGCGCCGCTGCTGGCGCGGCTGATGCCCTACTGGGTCTTCGCCGCGGCGCACCTGGTCTACGGGGCCAGCCTGGGCTGGTTGCTGCGTCCTCTCGGCGAGCGGGGTTAAGGCTAAAGCCCGGGTTCTTCCCCCGGCGGCGGGCGCAGGGCGTGGTCGAGGGGTTCGAGCTCGGCCGCGTCCTCCTCGCCGAGCAGGTCGCGCAGCCGGCGCAGCGCCGGCGAGAAGCGGGTCTGGTAGCTGCCGACGGCGCGGTTGTAGGCGCTTACGCTTTTCTCGAGCCCCCGGCCTACGTCGGCCAGCGCGCCGGTGAGGGTGTCGAGCCGCCCGACGAGGACCCGCACCGCGTCGGTGATCCGGCGGGCGTTTTCGCTGAGTTCCTGTTGTTGCCAGCCGTAGGCCGCCGACTTGAGCAGCGCCAGCAGCGTCACCGGCCCCGCGGGCAGCACCCGTTGCGCCAGCGCGTCATCGAAGAGCTTGCCGTCGGCCTCGAAGGCGGCGGCGAGCGCCGCTTCGCTGGGCACGAAGACCACCACGAACTCGGGAGCGTTATCGAAGGCCCGCCAGTAGCCTTTGGCGGCCAGCTCGCGCACGCGGGCGCGCAGCTGGCGGGCGTGCTCGCTCAGCTTCTGGCGGCGTTCTGCGTCGCTACCTGCCGCCAGCGCCTCCAGATAGGCGGCCAGTGGCGCCTTGGCGTCTACCGGCAGTACGCCGCCGCCGGGCAGGTGGACCACCATGTCGGGGCGGCCGGCTGACGTTTGCGCTTGTTCCTCGAAGTCCACGTGGGCGGTCATGCCAGCCAGCTCCACCACCCGCCTGAGTTGCAGCTCGCCCCAGCGCCCGCGGGTGCTGGAACTCTTGAGCGCCTCGCCCAGCGTGGTGGTGGCCCTTTGCAGCTCCTCTTGCTGCTTGGCCAGCGAGCGCAGTTGTTGCAACAGGCCGCCGTAGGCTCCCTGGCGGCTCTTTTCCAGTTCGTTAACCTGGTTCTCCAGCCGGTTCAGGTTTTCCCGCAAGGGTCCCACCAGCCCGCTCAGCTCGGTCTTGTGCGCGCCCAGGCGGCCCTGCAACTGACCGTCGAGCTGGCCCAGTAGCTCGCGGGTGCGCTCCACCAGGGTGCGAGTGTTTTCGGCGAGCGCCCGGCTGGTGAGGGCGCTGAAGGTTTGCGCCAGCTCGTCTTTGGCCCCGAGGAGCCATTCGGCCTTCTCGCGCTCCGCCGCCAGCTCGGCGGCCAAGCGGGCGTTCTCGCGCCCCTGCGCCCCCAAGCGCCACAGCGCCAGTGAGCCGGTCAGAAGAGCGCCCAGCAGAAAGGCCAGCGCCAGGTGGACCGGGCCGTAGACGGCTTCCATACCCTTAACCTTACCGGAACGCGGTGTGGGATAAGGAAAGGGCGGCGGGTATCGTCCGAGGCAGCCTTGAGAGGCATGAAGAGTATTTTCTCACTCACCACCCGGCGCCATCGGTGAAGGTGCGGCTGGGTGGGGGGCTGTCAAAGAATGGACTGCATCCAGGACGTGGTTTCCATGCCGTCGCATACCAAAGTCGAACTACGAGAGGGTTAAGGCATACTGAAGGGGTGCGCCCGCTATCGCCCGCGGCAATCCGTTTTCTCGCCTCGCCACCCGCCCAAAAGGAGCTGACCGGGCTTGCCGGTGGCGAACTCGAGCCCCTGGCCACGCTGGCCCGCCTGCGTAAGGCTTGGGGCGGCGAGCGGGCCGCCTGGCTCTACGACCAGGCGCTCTTGCGGCGCAGGGCACGCGACAAGTTCCCGCACGCAGAGGCGCTGCTGTTCGAGTCCGAGGCGCTCGAGCAGGCCAGCCACCGGCTGGTGGCGAGCTGGCGCGCGAGGGAGGTGTTTGGCCCCTACGCGCGCGTGGCCGACCTGGGAGCCGGCATCGGCGGCGACGCGCTGGCGCTGGCGGCCGCCGGCAAGCGGGTGCTGGCGGTGGAGCGCGACCCGCTGCGGGCTGCGATCTTGCGACATAACGCCGCCGCGCTGGGGCTGGCGGCGCGGATCGAGGTAGTGGAGGCCGACTGGCGCGGGCTACAACTGCAAGTAGACGCCGCCTTTGCCGATCCGGCGCGGCGCTCCGGCGGGCGGCGCACCGTCCATCTGGACGCGATGGAGCCGCCCTTTGCCGACGTTGCCGCCCTGGCCGCGCGCCTGCCGGCGGTAGCGGTCAAGTTGGCGCCGGCGCTGGTCAAAGGCGAACTGCCGGTGGAGGCGGGGCTGGGTTTCGTTTCGCTTGGCGGCGAACTCAAAGAAGCGCTGGCGGGGTTGGGTGAGCTGGCCTGGCCGCAGCCCTGGGCCGCGGTTTTGCCGGCGGGGGAGCGGCTATTCGGCCCCGAGCCCCAAGAAGAGCGGCTGGCTGGGCCGCAGGCCTACCTGTACGAACCCGACGCGGCGGTCATTCGCGCCGGGCTGGTGCGGCGACTGGCCGCCGAGCTGCAAGCGGCGCAACTGGACGCTCAGGTGGCCTATCTGACCGCAGCGAGCTGCCGGCAAACGCCGCTGGCGCGCTGCTGGCGCGTTTTGCGCCACGGCCCATACCACTTCAAGACGCTGCGCGGCTGGTTGCAGGAGCTGGAGGGCACGGCTACCGCCGTCAAGCGCCGCCACAGCCCAATCGAGCCGGCGGAGCTGGCCAAAAAACTGCCCCGCGCCGGCGCGCGTTCCCTGACCGTCTTGCTGACCCGCATTGGCGGGCGGAACTGGATGATGCTCGCCGAAGAACCTTCCTAGCCTGAGTTTTCGCTTTTGGCTTGACTGCGGGCGTGTTCGCGTTCTAAAAAGCCCGGGGTGTAGAGGCGGACTGCAAAACCGCCGTTGCCCTGGTCGTCCTTGCCCCAGATTAGATAGTCACCGGCGAAGGGGCCGTCTTTGACCTGGAACATGATAAAGCTGTCGTCCTCACCGATCACCGCGACGCTGCCGAACTCCTGCGCCTTGATGGGCGGGTTGCCCTCGCCGGGCTCGATGTGGGCCATCCAGACCTGTGGGTCGTCGGGGCTTTGGGAAATGAAGAGCACACCCAGGGTGCGGCCGGTTAGCTCGAGATTTGAGTATTCGTAAAAGCGGTCGCCCTTGTTGAGACCCTCTTTGGCAACGCCGCTATTGAACAGTGGGTAGCCCTTGGGGTTGGCCAGCACCTTTTCGAGGTCCTGCACCCAGGGCTGGGCCTTGCCGCTCAAGACGTGTTCGGGAATCTCGGGGGCAGCGGCCATTTCGCCGTCGTCCGCCGGTGGCGGGGCAGGGCGGGTGTTTTCCTGCGGGTCGTCGGAGGCGAGCACCGTTTCTTCGATCACCTGCGTTTGCGACTGGCTACTGAAAAAGCCATAGCCAGCCAGGCCAAAGCCGAGGATTACGCCGATCAGGGCGGGGAGAGTCCACTTTTGCTGTACCAGGCCCGCCAGGGCGCCCAGGGCTACCAGGGCCAGGCCGATCCAAACCAGATTCATAGCCGCATTGTAACCAAGGTGGGAGGTGGAAGACGTACGTAGTACGTGGTGCGTGGTGCGTAGTGCGTAGTACGTGGTTAGTTGTAGGAGGTGGGGTGTAGGAAACGGCATAAAAACGGGTTTCCACAGGCCACGGGCTACGAACCACGTGCCTGTTTCTGCCTCCCCCGCCGGAGGGGGGTTGTTGTGCAGGAGGTAGGAAGCCGGATGTGGGGTGTGGGAAGGAAAAGATGGTTCGTGGTACGTGGTGCGTAGTGCGCAGTAGTTAGCTTGAATCGAGAGCGTTATGCGCGCTGGGGCATTACGAATCTTCCACGAGCTACAAGCCACGAGCCACTTGCCGGTTTCAAAACCCCCACCCCAACCCTCCCCAAGGGGAGGGTGCTTTGTTTGATGCAAGCCATGAATCGCAGGCACTCTGTCGGCTACAAACCGCAATCCACAGGCCACAAGCCACTCGCCACTTGCTGCTTTTTCTCTATTCCCTGGACGAGGCCGGTCCCGCCGGCCGAGATCCGGGGCCCATGCCGCACGAACAGCCAAAACTTTATCGCTGCCGTCCCGCCGTCACGAGATGCGCGCCGCAGGCCGTTCCGTCACCGTCACCACACATCGCGCACCCACAGGGCGGACACACGGGTCCGCCCCTACAAGGTGACACACACCACGAGCCACAAACCACATGCTTGTCTTTGCCTCCCCGCTGGGTAGCCTGCCGCAGGCCGCAGGAGGGTCGTTAGTCGGGACGCACGTCACCCCGGCGCGTGTTAGATTGGCGGTAGGCGCTGATGCGCCCAAAATGCAGCTCCTTCGGGGCAGGGTGAAATTCCCGACCGGCGGTGAAAGCCCGCGAAGCCCGGCCAAACGGCCCGGCCCGACCCGGTGGAACTCCGGGGCCGACGGTGAAAGTCCGGATGGGAGGAGGAGGTGAAGGGCCCGTGGCCCTGCCTGTGGCTTGTAAACCTGATTGGAACAGTTTATCTGCGGAGGTGCCCGCTTGAGTTTTTCGGAGCTCGACGAGCGCTACATGCGCCGGGCCTTGGCGCTGGCCGAGCGGGCCCGCGGTCACACCCATCCCAACCCCATCGTGGGGGCGGTGGTCGTCAAGGACGGCCGCATCGTGGGCGCGGGGTTTCACCCCCGCGCCGGCGAGCCCCACGCCGAGGTCTTCGCCCTGCGCCGGGCTGGAGATGCCGCCCGGGGGGCCGAGGTTTACGTGACGCTCGAGCCCTGCAACCACCACGGCCGCACCCCGCCCTGTTCGCTGGCGCTCTTGCAGGCGGGCGTGGCGCGGGTGGTCTACGCCGCCAGCGACCCGGGAGCCAAGAGCGGCGGCGGCGGTGAGCGGCTGCGGCGGGGAGGAGTGCGCGTGGAGGCCGGGTTGCTCGAGGCCGAAGCGCGCGCCCAGAACCGCGCCTTCTTCTACGCCGCCCGCTACGGCCGCCCCTTAGTGCTCTGGAAGGCGGCGCTGACCCTCGACGGCCGGGTGGCGACGGACGGCGGGCGCGGTGAGGCCGTTTCCGGCCCGGAGTCGCACCGGGTGGCCCACGGCTACCGGCAAAGCTGCGCGGCGGTGGCGGTGGGCGTGGGGACGGTGCTGGCCGACGACCCGGCGCTGACGGTGCGCGAGCCCGAGTTTCGCGCCTTTCCGGCCATGGTCGAGCCCCCGCCGCTGCGCGACCCGCTAAAGGTGGTCTTCGACCCGGCGGCGCGTACGCCGCCAGAAGCGCGGCTCTTCGCCCCGGGGCCGCGCGGCGAGCCGGCGCGGGTGCTGGTCTTGGTTAGCGAGAGCGCCGCGCGGGAGCGGGTCGGCGCTTTGGAAGAGGCCGGGGCCGAGGTGCTGACGCTTCCCGAAGACGAGCGCGGCCTGAGCGTAAGCGCGGCCCTGGCGGCGCTCTACGGGCGGGGCGTTGACTCGCTGCTGCTCGAGGGCGGCCCCCGGCTGGCGGGTTCGTTCGTGGCCGCCGGTTTGGTGGACCGGCTGGCGCTCTTCGTGGCGCCGCGGCTCTTGGGCGAGGGGCGGAGCCTGCTGGAGGGGTTTTCTTACGAATCGCTCGCGGGCGCTGCCCGTTTCGTGCGCGAGCGGGCCGAGTGGCTGGGGGGCGATTTGTGGCTCGAGGGGCGTTTGGAGGTGAGCTAGTGTTTACCGGAATTGTCGAAGAAGTGGGCCGGGTGGCGCGGACCGAAACGCGCGGCGGCAACCTGCGCGTTTGGATCGAGGCAGAGAAGGTTTTGGAAGGCACCAAAGTGGGCGATTCGATTGCCACCAGCGGCGCCTGCCTGACGGTGGTCGATCTCTCGGAGCGCGGCTTCGTGGTCGAGCTGGCCCAGGAAACCGTGAAGCGCACCGCTCCCCGCTGGCGCGCCGGCGCCGCGGTCAATCTGGAGCGGGCGGCCCGCGTTGGCGACCGGCTGGACGGC
>JALVWZ010000412.1 GCA_027023115.1 Thermaceae bacterium | reverse complement strand
GGGCCACCCGGGGCAGCTCACGGGCCACCTGAATGAACTGTTCGCGGTTGATGGGACAGATCATCACCCCGTCGGAGGCGCAAACGGCGTCGGCGTTGTAGCGGGCCTCGTCCTCCAAAAACTCGGCTCCCAGTATGTCGCCGGGGCCGGAGAGATGAAGGATGCGTTCCTTGCCGGAGGGGTCCTGGCGCACCACCTTGATCATGCCGTCCAGAACGATGGTCAGTTCGTCGCAGGCGTCGCCGCTCAGAAAGACCGCCTCGTCCTTGCCATAGCTGCGTGGCGGGCAAATCTGGCCGAGTCGCGTTTTCTCTTCTTCGCTGAGACGCTCCAGAAAGCCGGCGTGGGGGATGAACCAGGGCATGACTGTCCTCCAATGCTTGCAGTTTAAGCCGCTGGGGTAGAATGAACGTGAGTAATGGCGATGATGTTCTTCCAAGACCGCGAGCAGGCGGCCGAGCAGTTGGCGGCCGCGCTCGAGCCGCTGGGTTTGCGAAATCCGGTCGTACTGGGTATTCCCCGTGGCGGCGTGGTGCTGGCAGACGTTATCGCCCGCAAGCTCGGCGGCACCATGGACGTGGCTCTGGCCCGCAAAATAGGCGCTCCCGGCAACCCCGAGTACGCCATTGGCGCCGTCAACGAAAGCGGTGAGGTAATCCTGCAGCCCTACGCCGCCAGGCTGGCCGACGAGAACTACATCAAGGCGGAGATCGGGCGGCAGATGCAGGTAATCCGCGAGCGTCGCCGTCGCTACCGGGCGGTACGCCCCAAGGAGCCGCTAAAAGGCCGTGACGTGGTGCTGGTAGACGATGGCCTGGCCACCGGCAGCACCATGGAAGCCACTTTAGCCGCGGCCAGAGCCGAGGAGCCAACCCGGGTGGTGGTGGCGGTGCCGGTGGGGCCGGCCGACGTGGTCGCGCGGCTGGCTCGCGAGGCGGAAGTGGTGGCGCTCAGCGCCCCGACCGACTTCGTAGCCGTCGGGGCCTATTACCGCAATTTCCCGCAGGTCAGCGACGAAGAAGTGGTCGAACTCCTCTCCCGTTGGGCGGTAGAATAGCTTCATGAGCATTCCAGTGGTACGCCCCGCCGACCGTGTAGCCAAAAAGCCGGTGCAAAAAGGTATGAACGCTTTCGTCCAGGTCCTCATCGGTCCCGACGAGGGCGCACCCAACTACATCCTGCGCAAGTTCACCATCCTGCCGGGAGGGCGAATACCGGCGCACCGCCACCCCACCATCGAGCACGAGCAGTACGTCCTCAAGGGCAGCATGAGCCTGGGGTTGGGCGAAGAGGAGCGCGAGGTGAGCGCCGGTGAGGCGGTGCTAATACCCGCCGGCGTGGTCCACTGGTACGAAAACCGTACCGACGCGCCGGTGGAGTTCTTGTGCGTCATTCCCAAGACCAAGAATTACGAAACCGAGTGGGTCTAAGCCCCGGGCTCGGGCAGTACCACCGATAGTTTTTGGGCCATCGGCCGGCAACCAGGCTATCGGCCAGCCTAGTTGTGGTTGCCCACGGGCAGATAGGCGCTTAGCTCGTTGTCTAGTAGCTCGTAGATCCGCCCTTCGTCGCTGAAGGCGTAGCCGTCTAGCCTGAGATAGGGGGAGTCGTCAAAAATGTGGCTGCTCAGCAAAGCACCGCTACTTTCGTCGAAAGCCAGCAGTCCGCTATGGCCGGCATAGTAGACGACGCCATCGAGCAGGGCGGGGTAGTTATAACACTCGCTTACGAAAGCGTATACGTCGCTAATGTTCCAGACCTCGATCCCTTGCCCGACCAGCTTGATTACTCCAAAGGGAGCCACCACCGCCGGCAGCGACGGGTCGTATATCAGGCTGCCGGGATTGACGTCAGCGCCATTAGGCGGATAGTAGTGCCAGCGTTCTTCGCCGCTGGCGGGGTCTACCGCCTCAACCCCCGAGCTGCCCAGGAGTAGCGATCCGCCGGCGAGGAGCATGTCGTAGCCGTAAGTAGAGCTAGCCCAGACCACCTCGCCGGTCGCCGGGTCTACGCGAAACAGACTGTGCCAGCCTTCATCGGAATAATAAGGAGTCGCAACCGCTACGAACAGGTCGCCACTGTCCGGTTCCCGCAGCATGTTGTAGATGAAGAAACGCTCGGGGTGGTCGTTGTAGCCGCTTATGTCGTATATCTCGTCGATGTGGGCGGTATTTGCCAGGGTTACGCTGCCGCTGCCTAGTTGGAAGGTGTGGATCACGCCGCGGTTAGCGCCAATGTAAACGTCGTTTCCATTTATGACCATGCTCTCGGGGCGCAAGCTGCGCAATACGTCGGCGGACGCGGAAAGATCCAGCTCTTCGTTTATTTGACCGCTGGCCGCGTCTAGCAGATTGACCTTGAGGCCGGTCATGTTGGCGTCTTGATCAATCAGCGGCCAGGTAAGTACCTCGTCACCACGCAGCTTGAAATAGAAGGGCTGGTCCAGCCCCTGCCGCCAGCGTAGGCTGCCGTCGTTGAGGTCGTAGGCGGCGAGTTCCGTACCCGAAGACCCGATGAGGAGGTGGTTCCAAACGATAGGCCGGGGATGGCTCGGGAACATCGTGTCCATGCCGTTTAGAACGGTATTTACCCGGTAAACGAGCGGTGTTTTGTCGGGGCCTGTCGGCAGAGTGGGGCAGGAAGTGAGGGTGAGGGTGAGCAGCGAGGCCGTTAGGACAGCCAGAGCTTTATACAGAATCTTCATGCTTACCGCCTTTCACGCGCATAAATACAGAGCGGGTTCTCAGCGGGCGCATTCAACTGCTTGACTGGTCGTAATTATACCATGGAAAATAGCAGAAAAAGCCTTTGCAGGAGTTGCTCCGGTTGAGAGTTCGGGTTCGGGATGATGCGGATAGACTGCTGAAAGTATTACGGCATTCATTGCCGCAAATAACGACGTCGGCCGGACGGATAAAACCACATTGAACAGGCCAGCGGTACTTTCTCACCTTCTTCCACGCCCCGTTCACGCATCCGGCATCACTCTTCATTTATCCGCAGATACGCGCCTGCGCCATTCCACGGTCGTGGAATCATGAAAAAGCCGGCGGGAGTGTTCCCGCCGGAGGATTTGTGATGCTTGTTAGTCGAGGTCGCTTTTGAGGACCGCGCCGTGGGCGGCGTTGGTAACCAGGGCCCGGTAGCGCTTGAGCCAAGAGCCGTTGATAGGTTTCTTGAGTGGCTTGAAGGCGGCGCGGCGGCGGGCCAGCTCTTCGTCGCTTACTTTCAGCTCGAGCACGCCATTTTCCAGGTCGAGGAAGATGGTATCGCCTTCTTCGACCAGGCCGATGGGGCCGCCCTCGGCCGCCTCGGGGCTGACGTGGCCCACGGCGGCGCCGCGGGTGCCACCGGAAAAGCGCCCGTCGGTAATCAGCGCCACGCTCTCGCCCAGTCCGCGGCCGACGATGGCGCTGGTGGGAGCCAGCATCTCCCGCATCCCGGGGCCGCCCTTGGGGCCTTCGTAGCGGACGACCACCACGTCGCCGGGTTTGATGTGGCCGCCGTCTATCGCCGCCTGTGCTTCTTCTTCGCTGTCATATACGCGCGCCGGTCCTTCGTGCTGCATCATTCCCGGCACCACCCCGGCGGTTTTGACCACCGCCCCTTCGGGGGCCAGGTTGCCGAATAGCACGCGCAGGCCGCCGCGGGCGGCGTAGGGGTTTTCCAGGCGGCGGATGACCCGCTCGTCCTTGATTTCGTAACCGTCCGCGAGCTGCTCGGCCAGGGTCTTGCCGGCGATGGTGCGGGCGTTTTCGTTCAGGTAGCCGCCCCGCTGCAGTTCCTTCAAAATGGCGAATACGCCGCCGGCGCGGTCCAGGTCTTCCATGTGGTAGGCGCTGGAAGGGGCTATCTTGCACAGCGTCGGCGTGCTGCGGCCTATCTCGTCCAGCTTCTCGAGCGCAAAGGGCATGCCCGCCTCGCGGGCGATGGCCAGGGTGTGGAGCACCGTGTTGGTGGAGCCGCCCATGGCCACGTCAAGGCGGAAAGCGTTTTCGAAGCTCTCTTCGCTGAGGACGTCGAGGGGTTTGACGTCGCCCTCTACCATCTGCATCAGCCAGCTAACCGCCGTTTTCTTGAGTTCTTCGCGGCGTGGGTCTTCGGCCAGGATGGAGCCGTTGCCGGGCACCGCCAGGCCGAGGGCCTCGAGCAGGCAGTTCATCGAGTTGGCGGTGAACATGCCCGAGCAGCTGCCGCAACCGGGGCAGGCGAACTGCTCGATCTTTTGCAGCTCTTCGGGATCCATCTGGCCCTCGCGGACCGCGCCGACCCCCTCGAAAACGTCTATCAGATCCAGCGCCCGACCGTCGAGGTAGCCGGCCTTCATGGGTCCGCCGGAAACGAACACGCTGGGGATGTTGACGCGCATGGCGGCCATGATCATGCCCGGTACGATCTTGTCGCAGTTGGGGATGAAGATGGCCCCGTCGAAGGCGTGCGCCCGCAGCATCGTCTCCACGCTGTCGGCGATCAGCTCGCGGCTGGGCAGGCTCCACTTCATGCCTTCGTGGCCCATGGCGATGCCGTCGTCAACGCCGATGGTGTTGAACTCGAAGGGCACCCCGCCGGCGTCGCGGATGTACTGCTTGATGCTCTCCACGAACTCGCGCAAGTGGACGTGGCCGGGGACGATGTCGATGTAGCTGTTGACCACGGCTATGAACGGCTTGTCGAAGTCGGACTCGCGTTTGATGACGCCGGTGGCGCGCAGCAGCGAGCGGTGGGGAGCCCGCTCGATACCTTTCTTGATGATGTCGCTCCGCATGTTTATTCCTTTCGCCAGTCGTAGACCTTGCCGCTGTAGCGGTGCGGGTCGGCCTGGAGGACCTGAATCAGATAACCGGCGGCGCGCTCCGGAGGGATGAGCACGCCCTTTTCCTTGTAACCGCCAAAGATCTGGTGCAGTTGCGGCGCGGCTCCGCCGCTGGCGCTGCGGGCCTGCTGCTGCATGTCGGTGTCCACCACGCCGGGCCTGAAGGCAAAGCTCGCCACGTGCGGCGCTTCGGCAGCCACCTGGCGGGCCAGGTGTTCTTCGGCGGCCTTGGCCACCGCGTAGGCGCCGATGCCGGGCAGGTTGTACTCGGCGGCGCCGGAGCCAACGAAGACGGCCACCCCGTCGCCGGCTTCCAGCAAATCGGGCAGGGCGTGGCGGGTGAGTTGGTAGCCGCCGGTGAGGCTGGTGTCCACCACCTCGCGCCAGAGGTTCTCGGGCATCTCCCAAACGAGCGGGCCGGCATGCAGGACGCAGGCGTTGTGGATGAAGCCGTAAAACCCACCAATTTCCCGGGCCAGCTCGACCAACCGCCGGGCGGTTTCGCCGCTGGCGACGTCGCCGGCGAAGTAGCGCACGGCCGCGCCCTTGTCGGCGACTTCCTCGGCGGCCTGTGACAGCCTTTCGGGGTTGCGGGCGGAGAGCACCAGGTTGGCTCCCGCCTCGGCCAGCCCCAGCGCCAGCGCGCGGCCGATGCCGCGGGAGGCGCCGGTAACGATCAGCGTTTTTCCTTTTAGGCTCGGCATACTCCAGTTTAACCGCTGAGGGCCTCGAGCACCGCGTTGGTGAACTCGGCCGTACCCGCGTTCCCTCCCAGGTCGCGGGTGCGCGTGGTCTTGAGAGCGCCGGCCGTTGCCCGTTCGATGGCCGCGCCCACCTCGGGACGGTTCAAAGCGTAGGTGGCCAGCATTGCCGCCGAGAGGATGGCGGCGGTGGGGTTGGCCAAGCCTTTGCCGGCGATGTCGGGGGCGGAGCCGTGCACCGGCTCGAAGAGGGGCGTTCCATCTCCCAACGAGGCCGAGGGCAAGAGGCCCAGCGAACCGGGCAGCACCGAGGCCAAGTCGGAGAGGATGTCGCCGAAGATGTTGCTGGTCACCACCACGTCGAAGTCGGCCGGGTGGGTGATGAGGTGCATCGCCATGGCGTCTACGTACTGGTGTTCGAGCTCTACCTGCGGGTACTCGGCGGCCACCTCCAGCACCGTCTTGCGCCAGAACTCGCCCACCTCGAGCACGTTGGCCTTTTCCACGCTGGTCAGCTTCTTGCGCCGTTTTGCCGCCGCTTCGAAGGCCACCCGCGCCACCCTTTCCACCTCGGGGCGGCTATAGCGG
>JALVWZ010000411.1 GCA_027023115.1 Thermaceae bacterium | reverse complement strand
ACCCACGGCGCAGCTGTTCGGCCATGATGATAGAGCAGGCTTGAAGGGCTACGCGAGCGTGTTCGTCAACACCACCAACGGGTTACTGATAATCTGGCCGGATTCGGGTATGGGCGGGTGCGGCGCGGGTGCGGTGGTTCCTCAAGAGCTTAGCTATGCTTATCGCTATGAAACCAGCGGCAACACCTTGACGCTCACCGACAGCCAGGGCCGGACCGCAACATTCGACAAGGCGGCGGAGGTGCCTGCCGCGGCGCGCATCGAGCTGCTGGAGCCGACGTTGTCGGTGCCGCTGAATCTGCCGGTTGACGTTGCCTACGCCAGCAACCTGCTTAGCGACGGGACGCGGCTCTGGGTAGTGGGCGAAGACCGCCGGGCATACCCCATAGATCCAGAAACGGGCTCCGTCGGCGCCGGCCAAACCCTTACGGCCCACAGCAGCTACTTTCACGCGGTGACCATGCAGGACGGCGACTTCTGGAGCCACTGCCAGTGTGGGGGGAGCCATAAAATCAAGCGCTTGAGACTGGGTGGGACGGAGATCGACGAGGTGGACACCGACGCCGATCTCGGCCACGAGATCAGCATCCGAGCCGGGTCGTGGGATGGCCACCGGCTTTGGCTGTTGGGATTCAATCACGACCAAGATCGCAGTGAGCTCCTCCGCGTCGACACCGACGCCGAGCCGGATAGTCTCGAGAGCGTCTTCGTGTTCGACACCGGGATGTTGCGGCGGCTTACCTACCACGAGGGCGCGCTGTGGGGGCTATTCCGATTTGCCGGCTGGCAGGTGGCCGAGCTGGATCCCGCCGCCGGTCGGGTCTCCCAAAACTACACTTTGCCGGTGTTGGGCATAGAAGACAGATAC
The DNA here is from genome assembly GCA_027023115.1 of Thermaceae bacterium. GTDB lineage: Bacteria > Deinococcota > Deinococci > Deinococcales > Marinithermaceae > Oceanithermus. The sequence continues at coordinate 5,251 of JALVWZ010000411.1, read as the reverse complement.
CTTGGCATAGCCAGCCTGGGCGGCAAACTCTACCTACTTAGCGAGGAGGGCGATGGTTACAAGCTCATCGCCGTACAGCCATAATCGCCGGCGAGCGAGAACGGCGGGGCTCCCGGGAACCCCGCCGTGTATTCTTGAACATGAGGAGGCGTAAAAATGCGTATAACCGCCGCGGCGGCCGTGGTGGCCGCCCTGTTATTAACCGGCTGCTCCCATAGCAACCTGACCGGTTTGCCGGCGTGCAACGGCGAACCGGAGCTGGCCTCGCTGCCGCTCGACGAAAGCTCGTTCAGCGCGATCCTGCCGCTCGGCAGCCTGGGGCCGGTCAGCCACACCTTCCCCACCGAGCACCACTACCTGGTGTTGCCGCCCGACCCGGACGGCGAGGAAAAGGCGCTGGTGGTGCCGGTGTACGCCATGCAGGACGGTTGGATCGTCGAGGTGGACAGCGTGGAGCACCAACCGGCCGGGTTTACCGACTACGACGTCACCCTGGGCGTCTGCTCGCAGTTCTCGGTTCAGTACGGGCACATGTCGGCCCTCAGCCCGGAGCTGCTGGAAGCGCTGGGCAGCCCCGACCGCTGCGAGAGCTACGTGGTCGACAACCAGACTTACAAGCGCTGCAAGTACCGGGCCAAGGTTCCGGTAAGCGCGGGGCAGCTCATCGGCCGTGCCGGCGGCAACCCCGAGCAGATGGCCCTCGACCTGGGGGCCAAGGATTATCGCTACGAACAAAACCAGTTCGTCAATCAGGGGCGCTACCGCGCCGACGCCAGCTACGCGATTTACGCGGTCAGCCCGTTTGCCTACCTGCCGGCCGACCTGCGGGCTCAGGTTGACCCCAAGATGGGCTGGTGGGACGGCGTTAGCAGGCGCACCGCGCCCCCGATCTACGGCGAGATCGCCTACGACGTGGCGGGCACCGCCATGGGCAACTGGTTCCGCGAGGGCAAGCCGTTCTTTCCTGAGGAGCCGCACCTGGCGCTGGCCAAGGACAACGTAGATCCGAGCGTTTACGCGATCAGCGCCGGCAGTTCTTTGGGCGCGCTCGCCGGTTACGTGGTCAGGTTCACTCCGCAACACACGGGGACGGTGAGCCGGGCGTTCGAGGAGATAAACGACAGCGCCGTTTACTGCTACCCCACCGAGCAGGAAGGAACCACTACGCCGGTTGGCCGGGTGCTGCTGAAGCTGGACGACGCAACTACTCTGAAGGCCGAGTTCCAGGAAGGCAGGTCTTGCGACCAGGCGCCGGCCTTTGCCGAGCCGCGGACGTTCAAACGCTGAGGCGGGTCCAGAAGCTGGCTATCTTTTTTAGCTCGAGCCGGGCGGTCAGGTTGCGCGGCGGCAGGGGCTCTTCGTACATGAAGCGCGGCAGGGGGGCCACGTCGGGCTGCCCGACGGCGCGGTTGAACTCCAGCTCCATGGCCAGCACCTCGCGGCCGATGCGGTCGAAGTCGGCGGCGCCGGCTTCCAGGCCGGCGGCCAGGCCGGCGGCGTGCATCACCTTTTCTTTTTGCACGTTGTTGACGCTGGCGCCGAAGGCGCAGAGGCCGAGGGCGTCGGCCAGGCCCATGTTGACCTGGGCGGTAAAGCTGAGGTCCATCAGCTCTTCCAGGGTCTTCTCGCGCGGGTTGAGGCGGGCGACGTTGCCGGTGGTGTGGTCGGCGCCCTGGGCGCTGGTCATGAAGGTGACGCCGGTGCCCTCCACCACTCGCGGGTCGTAAGCGCTCATCGCCTGGTCGCGCACCACCGGCACGCGCCGGTGGCCGATAGCGCGGCCGAAACGGGCGGCACCCAGCGCGTAGCGGCGGCCCTCCTCGCTGCCGCTACGCAGCTCGGCGGCGACGCGGCGAACGAACTCGAGACTACCCCACTCGCCCAGACCGGCGTCCATTGCCACCCCCAAGGTGGCGCCGAACTCGATGGTGTCTATGCCCAGGTCGTTGGCAATCCGGTTCAGCTCGGCCACCTCGTCGAGGGTCTGCAGGCAGATGTTGCTGCCGGCCACTCCCAGCGTTTCGTACTCCAGGGGGCTGACGACGACGCGGCCGGAAGGGTCGGGGAACTTGTTGGAGCACTTGATGACGCAGCCCGGCATGCAGGCGTGTTCGGTGGCTCCCTGGCCGTCGCGCTCGAGAATGGTGCGCCGCATGACCTCGCCGCCCAGGGGGTTTTCGCCCTCGGCGAAGCGGCCGCGGCTGAAGTTCTTGGTGGGCAGGCCGCCCAGCATGTTCTCGAAGTCGGCGGTGCCGGCGGTGCCCACCACCGTGTAGCGGCGCACGCCGTCGTCGCTCAAGAGCGCCTTGGCGTAGTCGCGCATGGCCCGTTTGAACTCCGCGCTGCGGCTGAACTCGGGCGCCTGACCGCCTTCCACCACGATGGCCTTGACCTTCTTGGCGGCGAAGACCGCGCCGGTGCCGCCGCGGGCCGAGAGGCGGCCGGGTTGAAAGTCGCTGTCGGTCATGGCGAAGCCGCCGAGGAGGCCGCCGTATTCGGCGACCGGCCCGATCAGGCCGATGCCCACGGCGTTCGGGTAACGCTCGCGCAGCATTTGCGCCGTTTCGTAAACGCCGCGACCCAGGTAGGGGGCGGCGCTTTCGAAGGCCAGCCCGTCTTCGCTAAGGCGCAGGACCACCCAGTCGGGGGCCGCGCCCAATAGCGTCAGGCCGGCTATGCCCAGCCGGCCCAGGGCGTAGGCCAGCGTGCCGCCCGAGTTCGACTCCTTGACGCCGCCGGTGAGCGGGCTCCTAAAGCCGATGCTGAGGCGGTTGGCGCTGGAAAAGCTCGAGCCGGCGAAGGGGCCGGTGGCGATAACCAGCGGGTTCTTGGGGCTCAGCGGGTCCACCCGGGCGGCGTTCAGGTCGAGCAGGGTGCGCACCGTGCGCCAGCGCCCCCCGTGCAGGGCGTCGCGCGGGCTGAGCGGCCGTTCGGACACCTCCCGACTTTGCAGGTCAACGGTCAGCCAGCGTCTTTGCATGCCTCATATTACCGGCGCTCGGGTAGGATGCTTGTATGGATGCATTCCGGGCGAAGGCCGGCGGCGAGCGCCTGCGCCTGCGGGTGCCGCTGGCGCCGTCTCCCAAGGCCGCCGGCAGCATCTGGAAAGAACTCTGGGAAGCGCTGGCTACCTTTGCCGCCGGCCTTTACTTCGTCTACGGCGCCCGCGGCGGCCCGCTTTCCCTCGGCTTTGGCTACCTGCTGCTGGCGCTGGCCGTGGACGGCGCGGTGGGCACAATGCTGAACCGTCTTGGCCCGGCGTATTTGCTGACCCGCGAGGGGTTGTGCAAAAAAGGGAAATGCCGTTCCTTGGAGAGCCTACGCGCCTTGCGCCTGGAAATGGCGCACCCCTACCTGACGCGGGTGGACAAGCCGGGGGAGCTGCGGATAGTGCTCGACTGGGGCGACGCTCGCTGGCGGGTTCCCCTGACCTACGAAAACTGGGAGGCGCTTTGGGAGCGGCTGCGGCGGTTGCAATCCGGGCTGCCCTGTTGGAAGGAGAGCCCGGAGGTCCTGCGGGCCCTGGCCGAAGCGCACGAAGTGCCCTACTACCTTCCGCCCGGGGTGGAAGCAGAAGCCATAGAGCCGCCGTCTTTGGTGCGGGCCGCTATCGGAATCGGACTGCTATTATTCATCTTCACGATGGCCTACGTAACAGCGGTACTGGGCATTAATCCGCCCGCCAACATGGTCGTTGGCTTGGCGGCGCTGCTGGGGACGCTGCTCTACCGCAAATTGCGGCGCAGCCGGGTGGTGGTCAGGGGAAATCGGCTCGGATGAATTGCAGTCCGGTGTAGAGTAGGTGATGGAGGAAGCGGATGGATAGCAGGAAAACTGCGCACGAGCTGCGGCTCGAGCCGGGAGCCGCGGGCTATTACCGCCTTGGGGCCGTGGTCGCCCTGGTCATGCTGGCCGTTTCCGGTTGGCTGCTGGCGAGTGGCGAGTGGTTGCTCGGACTGCTGGGAGGGTTGGTTTTTCTCGATGTACTCCTGGCCGTCTGGCGCTCGCGCCGCTGGGCGGTGCCGCTGGAGTTGCGAGGTGACAAAATCTGCCGCGCCGGCGACTGCCGCCGCCTGGGCGAGCTCCAGGGGGCGCGCTTCGCGCTGGCGAACGCCGGCCGCGTGGTCAGCGCGCGCGAGGGGCAGTTGCTGCTCGAGTGGCCGGACGGCGCTTGGCGCGTACCGCTGGGGTTGTGCGGCTGGGAAAAGCTCTGGGCGGCCGTTCGTGAGGCGAGGCCCGGCCTGGATCTGGGTGATTGGCGGGAAGACCCGGTAGTAAGGCGGGTGCTCGCCTTCGCCTGGGACGCGCCGCTTTGCCCGCCGCCGGGGGCCAAGACGGGGCGGCTGGACCTTGCCGCTCTGAACCGCACGCTGCTCGTGGTAGCCGTGGTGGCGGTTTTGGCGGGTCTCGCCGCCGGGGTGGCCGCCGTATACGGCGTTCACACCGGCTGGCTGGGCGAAGTGCTCGTTGGAGTGGTCGCGGCGCTGCTCGCGCGACGGTGGTTGCTGCGCTCGGTCGGGGGCGGTAAGTGAAGCAGCCCTGCGCGCGGGCCGCGGTGGGCCGCGGAAAGGTCTTGCTGGCGCTGGCGGTAGCATTGTTCACGCTGCTGCTGGGTGGCTTTTTGTTCAGGCTCCCCGGCCTGGCGACCAGGTTGCTGGGCCTATTCATGGTTTTCGTCGCGGTTAGCGTGTTCTTTGACGCCCTGGAAAAGATGCGCGCGCCGGAGGTGGTGGTCGAGAGAGGGCGCATACTCTGGGGGGCCGAGGCCATACCGCTGGCTCGTTTGCGCGCGGCGCGGCTCGGCTGGCGCCGCTCGCCGGGCAACCTTTGGAGCTGGTCGCCGGCGCTCGAGCTGGACCTGCCGGCGGGGCGCCGTCTACTGCCCCTCGACAGAACCGGATGGTGGGAGGTGTGGGACCGCCTGCGCGAGCTGCGGCCCGACCTGGGCCTGCCTAACTGGCGCCACAGCCAGGCAGTCGCCCGCCTGCTCAGGCAGCGCCGCGTGCTCCTGCCGCCGGGGGTGCGTTTTTACGGCGCGGAAATCTGGGGGCGCGCGTTGCTGGCGTTCGTTATCTCAGCACTCGTCTACCTGGCGCTAAACATGCTGGCTTCCTGCCTGCCCGCCGGCCTGCCGGTTACAGAAGTTTACACCGCGTTGCTGGCGCTCTTAGCCGTTGTTATCGCAAAAACATCTCTTCCAGAAATCCGCGAGGTGCCCCCGCCTCCGCCCCCCTGCCAGGCGCCATGAACC
>JALVWZ010000410.1 GCA_027023115.1 Thermaceae bacterium | reverse complement strand
TACTTCTTGGCCCCGCTGCTGCTCGCCTTTTTCCTGGCAGCCATCCTGGCGGCCTGCGGCGCCGGGCCGACCTGGAGCGTAACGCCCGATTCACTTGCGTTTACTTCTCAGGCCGGCGCTGGCGCGCCGCCGGAGCAGACCTTCGTGCTCAAGAACGCCAGCGGCGGACCGCAAGACTTTGCCATCAGCGCCACTGCCGCCTGGTTGCAGGCCGCCCCGGCCAGCGGCTCGCTCGCCGCGGGCGAGTCGGTGACCGTGCACGTTACCGCCGCCGCCTGTACTCAAACGGGCGCCCGTACCGGCAGAGTGGACACTGCCGGCGCGGCTACGGCCAGCGTTGGCGTGGAGCAGACCTGCCAGCCGGCCGCCGGCTCCATGCTCTGGGCGGCGCAGTTCGGCACCGACCAAAGCGAGGAAGCGGATGCCGCGGTCGTGGACGGGAGCGGTAACGCCTACGTCGCCGGCTATAGCGACGGCAACCTCGGCGGCGGCAGCTCTAACGGTAACGTCTACCTAGCCGGCTACGACGAAAACGGCGGCCGGCTCTGGCTGCGGCAGTTGCAGGCGGCTCCGTCCGATTCGGCCGACGTGAGTGTTAACGACCTGGCCCTCGGCCCGCAGGGCGGGGTCTACCTGGTCGGTACGACCGACGGCTCGCTGCCCGGCAAAAGCAACAACGGCGACAGCTACGATGCCTATCTAGCCCGCTACGACGGCGCGGGGAATCTTGTTTGGCTAACCCAGTTCGGCACCCCGGAGGACGACTGGGCGTACAGGGTGGCCGTGGACTCGAGCGGCAACGCCTATGTCTACGGCGGCACCTACGGCGACTTCGACGACCCGAACTCCGGCCGCCTCAGCCAGAGCCGGCTCTTTTTGGTCAAGTTCGCCGCCGCCGACGGTGCCGAGCTATGGCACGTCCAGTTCGGCGACCCGGACGGGGTCAATCCGGGCGACCTGGTTCTGGCTGCCGACGGCAACGTATTCGTTAGCGGAGAGGCTTACAACCCGAGCGGGTCCGATAACGGCTGGCAGTACTGGGATGCCTTCGTTTCCAAGTTCGACTCCCAGGGCACTCAGCAGTGGGAGACGGTACTGGCGACCAGCGAGCACGACGGGTCCGGTTCGCTGTTGCCGCTGGCCGGTGGCGGCGTCGTTGCGGTAGGTACGACCGAAGGTGCTTTTCCTGGTCACACAAGCGCCGGCAACTCGGACGCCTACCTGGCGGCCTTCGACGCTGCTGGGCAGCAGAGCTGGCTCGATCAACTGGGGACCGCGTATTGGGATTCTGCGCATGCAATCGTTGGCGGTGCTAACGGCCGGGTATACGTTCTCGGGCACACCTGGGGCGCCTTCCCCGGTTACACCCATCAGCCCAACGACCCCGATGTTTTCCTGGCCGCTTTCAACGTTGCCGACGGCAGCATTGCCTGGCTGACCCAGTTTGGCACCGACGAGATTGATAGCGCCGACCACCTTGCCGCTGAGCCGGGTCGGGGGCGCTTGCTGGTAAGCGGCAGAACCATGGGCTCTTTCCCAGGCTTTACCCGCAAGGCGCGTACCGACCTTTTCCTGGCGGCTTTCGACGCGGCTGATGGGCGGCAGCTATGGCTGACCCAGTACAGCAGCGACGGCAACGACGATCACCACAACGATATGCCCTCGGCTCTGGGCCTCGACGACGCCGGCAACGCTTACGTGTTTGGCGAAACCTACGGCGCTTACCCGGGCCAGACCGCCGCCGGCGGAAGAGACGCGTTTTTGCTAAAGTTCATGCACTAACCGGCTAGCCGCTAGAAAATCACGCGCCGTCCAAAACGCGCGTGGTTTTCTTTTACATAGCATGAGCACATTCAGGTACAAGGGGTACATATGTGAATTAATATCATATATACAAAATACTACTAATAGGACTAAAGTACTATTCACGGAGTTTTGCCCCGCGCCGAGAATGGTAAGTAGGAGGAAGAAAAATGAAGGGACAGCCATTTTGGTATGTGATGTTGATCATTGCTATTGCTGCTTTGTCGTTTTCTGGCTGCAACCAGCAGCAGGGGAGCGGGCCGCAACCCCAACCGCAACCCCAGCCTCAGCCTAGTTTTACCCTCGCGGTCAGCCCGGCTCAGCTGGATTTGCTGCAGTGGGATACTGCTAAGGTCAACCTGACCGTAACCCCCAAGAATGGCTTTACCGGCACGGTCGAGCTCAGCTTGGAAGGAGCGCCGGCGGGCGTTAGCATCAGCCCCACCCAGGTCCAGGTCAGCGGTTCGGATCCGGTTACGGCGGTGGTAACCTTCAGCGCCGCCGAGGACGCCGCGGCCGGCTCGGCGGCGGTGCGCTTGCATGGAGCGGCGGGGCAGCTGAGCGCCGAGGTTCAAATGAGCCTGAACGTGCGCGCTCTCGCCAAAGATTGGTCCTTGCAGTCGCTGCCGCTCCGGGGCGTGGCCGGCGACGGCAGCGGCAAGCTGGTGGCCGTTAGCGGGGGCGGCTGGGTGCTGGTCTCGAACGACAGTGGTCAGCACTGGCAGCGTTACTCGGTGGGGGAGCCGGAAACGCAGCTGAACGCGGTGACGTACGGAGGCGGCAGGTTCGTGGCCGTGGGTATGTCGAAGCAGGTCTTCGTTTCGACCGACGGTGAGAACTGGACGGGCTACTACCTGGATTCGGGCAACAGCCCCAATACTTACCAGCTCCTGGGTATTGCCTACGGCGGCGGCTACTTCGTTGCCGCGGGGGCAGGCGGCTACTTCGTGTCGGAAGACAACGGGCAGACCTGGACGAAGTATCAGGTAAGTGGGAAGTACTTCTACGACGTAGCCTTTGGCGACGGCAAGTTCACTATGGTCGGCGAAGATGACAACATCAACCAAGGTGAACTTCTTACCGTCGCCACTGATGATTTTGGCAACCAGTCACTGGCTAATAATACGGGCGAAGATGCGGTCGTACAGACGGTAATCTACGACGGTAGCCGATTCGTGGCGCTAACTTACAACAAGGTATATACCTCGAACGACGGCGGCCAGAACTGGAGTTCCGAAAACGCCAACGGCTACTTCCTACCTCAGCCGCATTTGGCCTACGGGAGTGGTGAGTACGTGGCCGTGGGCTGTTGTGGTTATACGAAAACGTCAACAAACTTGACAAGCTGGTCGAGCACCAACCGTCTGCAACTGATTGACGACCCCGTAGTGCATGCTGCCAGCTTTACCGACGTCTTCTACGACGCTGGCGCGGGCTTCGTGGCCGTTGGCGATGGCGACCAGATAGCCCTGAGCAGCGACGGGGCGAGCTGGAGTTTTGCAGTAACGGGCACCGCGTCGAACGTCACCGGGCTGGTTTACAACGGCAGCGGGTTCATCTCTGGCGATGGCAATGACGGCCAGGAATTCAGTCACGACGGCGCGGAGGATTCTTCCTGGCAGCCGCTGAGCGAGGCGCCGGGGGCCGTGCATGGGCTGGGGTACGACGGCAGTAAATACGTTGCGCTCTTGTACAACGACCTGGCTACTTCAGATGACGGCGTGCATTGGGATACTCTGTCGCCCGCTCTCGGTTTTACCGGCAAGGGCGTGACTGCGGCCGGCGGCAAGATAGTGGTGGTTGGGGAATCTGGCAACGTCGCCTACTCGAGCGACCGCGGGGACAGCTGGGATACCGCGACCGCCGGCGACGGGACCCATGACCTTTATGGGGTCGCCTACGGAAACGGCAAGTACGTTGCCGTGGGACGCGGCGGCGCCATTTTTACGTCAAGCGACGCTTCCGGGTGGGACGAGGTGACAAATAGCCCCACGACCAGCGACCTGAAGAGCGTTGCTTACGGTCACGGCCGCTTCGTGGCGGTGGGCGAAGCCTCCAGCGCCGTTGTTTTGGTATCCGAAGACGGGCAACAATGGCGTCAACTTGACAACTTGCCAAGCCTTTCCGAGGTCTACTTAGAAGCGGTCACTTACGGCGAGAGGGGCTTCGTAGTGGCCGGATCTTGGTACGACCCCAACTCGCCCAGCAGCCTGAGCGGCGTCCTCTATTCGGCCGATGGCCTGCACTGGAAGGCGGTCGCGCTGCCCGCTAACGAGACCCTGAGCGCGGTGGCCTGCGGCGGCGGCGTTTGCGTAGCCGGTGGCACGAACGGATTGATGGTCGTTGCCCGCTAACAATAAAACTCTGCGGCCGGCTGGGGCACGCCCCCAGCCGGCCGCTCGCTGCCCCTGCGGTCAACTTCCCAATAGCTTTTCCACCAGCGGGCGGGTGCGCGCCAGCGTTTGTTGGTCCAGCCGCGCCACCTCGGGCCAGGGGCGCGCGCCCTCTGCGGGCAGCTTGGCGGTGCCGTCGAGCACCAGCACCTTTCCCCAGGCGGCGTCCGCCAGCCAGGCGTCGCGGGCCGGGTCCAGGTTGGCGAGCACCCACCACATGAGCTGGTCGGCGTCGGCGGGGTCGATCTCGCCGTCGGCCACCAGCAGCAGGCGCGTCCCCGCGGCGGCTGCCTCATCCAGCAGCTTTCGTGCAAGCTCGCGAGCCTGACGCGGCCGTGACTTTTCTATGGTGACCGCCAAAACGCCCGGCCAGGAATGTTGTTGCAGAACCTCCGGGTGCTCCAGCGGTGCCGGTACTTTTGGCGGGCCGGCGGGCCGGCCTTCGGCGGGTAGCTTGGCGGTGCCGTCGAGCAGCAGCTTGCCGGAAAAGCCAAGCCTGGCTGCGGCGTGGTCGAGTTCGTCGGTGGGGCCTTTGCTGAATACGACGTCCCGCCCCGGGCGCAGGTGGCGCACCGCGGCCAGCAGCGAGCCAAAGCCCGGCTTTGGCGGCGCGTCGCTGGTGACGACGATCATCTTCGTCGACATCATCTGCCCCAGCCCCAGCAGGCCGCTGGCTACCTTGAAGCCTTGGCCGGCGTAGGACTTTTCGATCTGGACGTTGACCCAGTTGTGGGCCACGCCCGCGGGGGGCATGTGGTAGTCGCGAATCTCGGGTAGAACCAGTTGCGCTGGCGGCAGGAAGAGGCGTTCGCTGGCCTCGATCAGCCAGGCGTCTTCCATGGGCGGTGGGCCGACGATGGTCGAAGGGTAAACGGCCCCGCGGCGGTGGGTGAGGGCGGTCAGGTGGAAAAGGGGGTACTCGGCGGGAGGCGTGTAAAAGCCGGTATGGTCACCGAAGGGACCCTCGATTACCAGGGGTTCGCTTGGGTCCACGTAGCCCTCGAGCACGAACTCGGCTTCGGCGGGCACCCAGAGGTCCACCGTCTTGGCCCGCGCCAGCTCCACCGGCCGCCCGCGCAAGAAGCCGGCCAGGTGGTACTCGTAAATGCCGGGCAGTTCCGGCAGGGGGGCGGTGGCGGCGTAGGCCAGCACCGGGTCGCCGCCGAGCGCCACCGCCACCTCCAGGCGGCGGCCCAGCGCCCGCGCCTTTTCAAAGTGCTTGCGGCCGGTCTTGTAGAGCTGCCAGTGCATGGCGGTGGTGCGCGGTCCGAATACCTGCATCCGGTACATGCCCACGTTCAGCTCGCCGGTTTCGGGGTCGCGGGTGATTACCTGAGGCAGGGTGATGAAGGGGCCGGCGTCGCCGGGCCAGCAGGTCTGCACCGGCAACCGGCCCAGGTCTATCTGCTCACCGGTGAGCACCACCTCCTGCACCGGCGCCCGGCGCACTTTGCGCGGGAAGAGCCCCTTCAACTCGCCCAGTTTGGGAAGCATCGCCAGCGCTCCGGCGAGGCCGCCGGCGGGCTTGAGATCTAGCAGCCTTTGCACCTTCGCCGCCAGCTCGTCGAGTTGCTCTACCCCCAGGGCCAGGGCGGTGCGCTGGGGAGTGCCGTAAAGGCCGATGACCAGCGGAAAGCTCCTACCCGGTACGTTCTCGAACAGGAGCGCCGGTCCCCCGCTTTTGAACGCGTGGTCGGCCAGGGCGGTTATCTCCAGCTTGGCGGCGACCGGATCGCTTACGCGCCGCAGCTCGCTGCGTCGTTCCAGTTCTGTCAGGTAGGCGTTCAGGTTCCTGAACACGCCCCTACCATACCAGCCCGGATTTGTGACGGTTGTGGCCTTAGGCGGTGAAAATGCGATGAGTACGGCCTTAGTTGCTTGGAACCGCGGGCCAAAATGCTTGAACAGGCCGGGCTTTCCTGGTAGGCTG
>JALVWZ010000409.1 GCA_027023115.1 Thermaceae bacterium | reverse complement strand
GAAGACCTGATGGGCGCCGACGTGCAGCCGCGCCGCGAGTTCATCGAGGAAAACGCCAAGTTCGCCGAGCTGGACGTCTAACCCAAAAAGCTGCGGCCGGCCCCGGGGCCGGCCGCTTTCGTTTGCCGCGCTCAGGCTTCGGCCTCGAGCCGCTTTAGTAGCTCGGCGATCACGTCGAAGCCGCCCTGCCAGAAGGCGGGGCTGGTAATGTCGAAGCCCTCCCGCGCCAGCAGCTCGGCCGGGGCGACGCTGCCGCCGGCCTCGAGGATGCGGAACAGCCGCGGCTTGAAGGCCTCGCCCTCCTCCTGGTAGCGCTTGTAGAGCGCCAGCACCAATAGCTGGCCGAAGGCGTAGGCGTAGACGTAGAAGGGCGTGCCGTAGATGTGGGGGATGCTGATCCACTCCCAGTCGAACTCGTCGGACAGCTCCACCGCGTCTCCGAACTGCTCTTCCAGGTTGCGCCGGTAGGCGTCTTTGAGTTCATCGGCGCTGGCGCCCTCGGGGATGAGCCGGTGCGCCTCGACCTCGAAGAGGGCGAAGTACGCCTGCCGCATGATGGTGGCGTAGTTGCCGTCCATCTGGTCGAAGAGGACCTGGCGGCGCACCTCGGGGTCTTCCTCGCTGGCCAGCAGGTGGTCCACCAGCAGCATCTCGGCGAAGGTCGAAGCGGTCTCGGCCAGCGGCATGGTGGCGTGGAAGGTGAAGACCGGGTGTTCGCCGGCGAGCATGCCGTGGACGGCGTGGCCCAGCTCGTGGGCCATCGTGCTCACGTCGTCGGGGCGGCCCTGGTAGTTGAGCAGCACCCAGGGGACGGTGCCGGGGGCGGGGGTCCAGCAAAACGCGCCGCCCGACTTACCCTCGCGCACCTCGGCGTCAACGTGCCGCCGGGCGAAGACGCGCTCAGCCAGCTCGGCGAAGCGGGGGTCGAAGGCCCGGAAGGCCTGGTCCACCATCGCCCGCGCCTCGGCGTAGGGATAGCGCTTCTCGGCCCGGGTGACCGGGGCGTAAACGTCGTAGCGGCGCAGCCGCTCCATACCCAGCACCCGCGCCTTGAGGCGGAAGTAGCGCTGGAAGAGGGGGGCGTTTTCGCGGCTCACCGCCAGCAGCGTCTCCACCACCGCGTCGGACACGTCGTTGATCTTGTTGCGCACCGCGATCGCGCTTTTGAACCCGCGCACCTCCAGGTACTCGTTCTTCCAGTCGCTGACGATGTTCTGGTAGATCTGCGCCAGCACCGGCGCGTCTTCGGCGTAGACGCGGTAGAGCTCGCGGTAGGCCGCCGCGCGCACCTCGGGGCGCGGGTCGCGCACGTAGACCATCAGCTCGCCGCGGGTGAGGGTCACACTCTCGCCGTCCACCTCGAGCGTGAACTTGTAGCGGCTGGTGATGGTGTCGTATAGGGTGTCGAGGGCGCTGCGGCCGGTGGCGTTCTTGAGGTTGACGATCTTTTCCTCGCCCTCGCTGAGGGTGTAGGGCTTCCAGGAGCGCATCTGCTCGAGCCAGTAGCGGTAGCGCTCGCCGGTGGCGGCGATGAGCCGCGCGGCCGCTTCGTCCGGCAGGTCCTTGAACCACAGCTCGAAGAAGAGCGCCCTGTTCTCGATCTCGGCCGCCTTCTGGCGCACCCTGGCGAGGAGCGCCTGCGCCTCGGGGTTCTGGGTGTCTTCGTAGAACCACAGACCGGCGGTGGCGTAGACGCGGTGCATCAGGTCGGATAGCTCCTCGACTTGGCGGATTATCTCGAGAAAGCGCTCCGGCGGCAGGTCGGGGTTCAGCTCGTCTCGCGCTTCTTCCAGCGCCGCGGCCTTTTCGTCCAGCTCTTCCAGGGCCCGTTTGAACCCGGGCGACTGCGGTCCGCCGAAGAGGTCTTCCAGGCTCCAGCGTTCGGGGGTAAGGTTGGCGTCCATGAACCCCACCTTAACCCAGGCGGCGGGGGTAGTGTAAGCGGGTTTTTGGGTGGCAAAAAGCCCCTGACAGACGGTAAAAACGTATAGACTTGCTGCATAGTGCATAACATGGTATATTGAGAATAGGAAAGCCCGCTGAGCGGGCCTTTTTTATTGCCGGGGCCGTATAATCTTCCTTATGTACGAGCCGGTGATCGGGCTGGAAGTCCACCTCCACCTCAAAACCAAGACCAAGATGTTCTGCTCCTGCCGCGCCGACTACTTTGGCGCCGAGCCCAACACCCACGTCTGCCCGGTCTGCCTGGGGCTGCCCGGAGTGCTGCCGGTGCCCAATCAGCAGGCGATCGACTACGGCATCATGTTCGCGCTGGCGCTGGGCTGCGAGGTGCCCGAGTGGACCCAGTTCCACCGTAAGCACTACTTCTACCCGGACATGCCCAAGAACTACCAGATCAGCCAGTACGACCGACCCATCGGCGCCCGCGGGGCCATCGAGGTGGCCGGCGAGCGCATCGGCATCACCCGGGTTCACCTGGAAGAAGACGCCGGCAAGAGCCTGCACCCGGCCGGCGAAGACCACACCCTGCTCGACTTCAACCGCGCCGGCAGCCCGCTGATCGAGCTGGTGACCGAGCCCGACATCAAGAGCCCGGAGCAAGCGCGGCTCTTCCTCACCCACCTGCGGGCCATCGCCCAAACGCTGGGGATCTCCGACGCCAACCCCGAGGAGGGCAAGATGCGCGCCGACGTGAACGTGAGCGTGCGCCGCGCCGGCGAGCCGCTGGGCACCAAGGTGGAGGTCAAGAACCTCAACTCGTTCAAGAGCGTGCAGCGGGCGCTGGAGTACGAAATCGAGCGGCAGACGAAGATTCTCAAGAAGGGTGGCAAGGTGGAGCAGGCCACCCTGGGCTGGGACGAAAACGCCGGCCGCACCTACCTGATGCGCACCAAGGAGGGCGAGGCCGACTACCGCTACATGCCCGAGCCCGACATTCCCGTGCTGCACGTGACCGAAGAGTGGAAAGAACGGGTGCGCGCGGCCATGCCGGAGCTGCCGGCCGACAAGAAGCGGCGCTACCAACAAGCCGGCGTGAAAGACTACGACGCCGAGATCCTGGCCTACGACCGCGAGCTTTCGGGCCTGTTCGACGCGGCGCTCGCAGCCGGGGCGCCGGCGCAGGCGCTGGCCAACTGGCTCAACGCCGACGTGCGCGGCTGGCTGGCGGCGAACGAAAAGAAGGTGGACGAAACCGCGCTCACCCCCGAGCACCTGGCGGCGCTGGTGAAGCTGGCGGACGAGGGCAAGATCACCAGCCGGGTGGCCAAGGAGCTGTTGCCCGAGGTGATGGCCGGGGCCGATCCGGCGGCGCTGGTTAAGGAGCGGGGGCTCGAGGCGGTGAGCGACGAAGGGGCGCTGGGGCAGATCGTGGACGAGGTGATCGCCGCCAACCCGGCGGTGGTGGAGCAGATTAGGGCCGGCAAGACCAAGGCCATCAACGCCCTTCTGGGCCAGGTGATGAAGGCCACCCGCGGCACCGCCCGCCCCGACCTGGTGCGCAAACTGCTGGCGGAGAAGATAGGGTTGGAATCGGGATAACCTGGTTATAACGGCGTTATAATGAGGGCGTGAGAAAGAAGCTAACCCGTATTGGCAACTCCTGGGGGCTGCTCCTCTCGCGCGAGCTGCTGGAGCTGGTGGGGCTCGAGCCCGGTGGCGAGGTGGAGGTCAGGGCGGTGGGCAATACCTTGGTGCTCACCGCGCCGGGAGCCGACCCCCGTGAACTGCGGGCGGCGCTGGCCTATCTGAACTCCAAGGAAGAACGCGCCGAGCTCTACCGCGATTTGGCCGATGCCTGAGTACATTAGCAAATCGCTGGCGTTGGCCATCCACGAAGACCTGATCCGCAGCTACGGAGGCAGCACCGGGCTACGCGACGAAGGTCGGCTGGAAGCGGTGCTGGCTTCTCCCCAAGCCTCATTCGCCGGTCAGGAGCTTTACCCAACGCCGGCGGCCAAAGCAGCGGCCTACTTGGTGGGTATGGCCCGTGGGCACCCATTCGTGGACGGCAACAAGCGTACCGCCTTTGCCCTGGCCGACACCTTCTTGCGCCTGAACGGTTGGCGGCTGACCATGACCAATGCCGATCTGTTCGAGCTGGTCCTGGCGGCGGCGCGCGGCGAACTCGACACCGCAGGAGTAGCCGCCGTGTTCGAGCGCGCCTCGGAGCGCGTGTCTTAGTTGCGCAGTCCAAATACGCTGTTCATACTGCCCCCTGTCGTCGCGAGCATCTTCCCCCGTCACCCCAGCGAAAGCTGGGGTCCAGGACCAATTCAAGGGTCATGATTGGGGCGCTGCTTCGCCCTCATCGCCAAACGTTTGGCGCCATGGCTATCTGCTACATCAACCAGCAACGGAGGCCGCGCCGGTCTGGACTGGCTCGCGCGAGCCTCGAGGCTCGCTTGGCTGGAATGACAGTCTTTGGTTTGGCTGGGGCGACGAAACGCTGCTCTGCGGCTACTCCCCCGTAGGGGCGGACCTGTGTGTCCGCCTTATAGGTGCGTGGTACGTAGTACGTGGTACGCGGTTATGGCAATAGGACGGTCCGTAGCCCGTAGCATGTGACGGGCAGGATTGCGTCGACGTCACCTTGGCGGCTTGCACGGCATGGGCCCTGGATCTCGGCGGCAAAGGCCGCCTCGTCCGGGGAGTCGGAATGAGCGGCTTGTGGCCCGTGGCCCGTAGCCTGTGGTTTACGGAATGAAAGCCCTCTCCCGGAGGTTCCAGTGAACAACGTGTTGGGAGGTTACAGCTAGTCGCTGGCATCCAGCCAGCACCCCGGCCTTTTGCTACGACGTCCGCCAGCGCCCTTTCAGCCGCGGCGCTCTTCTCGCACCGGTATACTGGCGGCAAGCACACGGGAGGTGGCCATGAAGCTGGGGTTTACCATTCTCTTCGCCCGCGACCTGGGGCCGCTGGTCGAGTTCTACAAAAACGTCGTCGGCTTTACGGCGAGCGCCGAGTACCCCGACTGGGTCGAGTTCGAAACCGGAACGGCCAAGCTGGCCCTGCACAGAGCCGGCCCGGAGGACGCGGAAACCCGGGGGCTGGGCCTATTTTTCACGGTGGACAACGTCGGGGCGCTGGTGCGCCGTCTGCAGGAGCGGGGGCTCGAGCCCGAAGCGCCGCCGGTGGATCAGGACTTTGGCTTTCGTACCGTGGCCTACACCGACCCGTTGGGCAACCGGGTCGAGTTTGGCGAACCGCTGGCGCCGTAAAATAGGGGCGATGACCAACGCGCGCGGTTTAGCACTAGCGGCCTTTCTGCTGCTGAGCGCCGCCGCGGCGCAGCAGGCGGTAACGCTGGCGGAGATCGAGCAAAACCCGGCAGCCTACGCCGGCCAGCGGGTGGTGCTGGTGGGCTACCTCTGGAGCTGGTTCACCCACGAACGGCCCGCGGCCTGCGCAAACGTGCCGCAGGCTGAAGGCAACCTGATGCGCACCCGCTCCGACGGCTACTTTTGCGATGGCACGCGCACGGGCTTCCTGCCGCCCGGACGCAACGTGAACGTGCTCGTAGGCCCCGGCGAGCGCCACGGGGCGCTGCAGTTGGTGGTGCGGGTCCACGTCGGGCCCGAAGGCTGGTGGCTGGAGCCGCTGGAGCTACGCTGAGCCCAGGGTCTTGCGCAGGTCCTTGACGCGGAGGTACATCCGCTTTGCGCCCGGTAGGTTCCTGAACCCGTAGCGCCCATGCACCCGACCGCGCTAGGGCGTCTCGACCGCGAGCACCCTGCCGCCGGCCAGGTCCACCACCGCGGTCAGGATCGTCTTCTCGGGCGTGGCGAAGCTGACCGTCCAGCGGCCTTTGCTCGCGGGCTCGGCGTAGGCCTTCCAGTCGTCGTAGGGTTCCAGCAGTCCGCCTACCCGCTCGGCGGTGTAGGCTAGTTGGATGGCGCGGTCCTGGTCGTGCCGCCGCGCCTGCTCCTCGGTGAGCGCCAGCGGGTCGAAAACGTCTTCCACGTAGTAACGCCCCTTTTCCTGGCCGATGCGCACTCCCACCGCGTCGTCGCCGCGCCAGTAGTAGACGAACCAGGCTTCCTCCCACTTGTCGTAATCTATCTCTTCTTCCCACTCGTCGGGTTGGTCGCCCAAGAGCGCCTGCACCTCGGCGTCACGGCGCACCAGCTTGCGCAGCTTGGGAAGGGTACGCGCCCGCTCGGCGGGCGTCGGGTCCACCGGGAT
>JALVWZ010000408.1 GCA_027023115.1 Thermaceae bacterium | reverse complement strand
CGTGTATTGACCAGCACGTTAACGCCCTTGTACTCACCCGGCTTGGGCTCGGTGGTAAAGCTGAGCGCGGTTCGATAGCTACCTTGCAAGGAAGCGTCTTGAGGTATCGAAACGCTGAATTTGATAGCGACCGGTTCGTCCGGCTGCAGGGTGAAGGGGTCGTAGCTTGCGGCAATCCACTTGGACGCGTCGTAGGCAGCGTTACCAGCACCTGGTTTTTGTAGCACCAGCCGCCCGCTTGGGTCCAACGTCCAGCCAAAAACGCCCGGGACTATTCGCTGAGCGCCCGTTCCCCGGGCGAATACGGCCACCTCTTTGTCAACTTCGCTGCCAGGAGTGGCGACAATCTCGAAACGTGGCGGGGCTACCGCTATTCCCTGAAGGGCGGCGGCGGTCCCCAACCACAAAAGCGCAAAGGCCGGCCCCCATATGCGGAGAGCCGGCCGTTTGAAAACCTGGGTAAGCTTCACTACTCCATCCTACGGCGCCGACACCGTCCAGGTAACGGTCATGGTTTGGGCGGAGCTGACCTGTGCAGCATTGAGGACGTCTACGCTCGCGTAGAACAGGAGCGGAATGACCTTGGCGTTGCTGTACTGAGTGTCGTAGGCATCACCATCGCTGAAAGAGGCGCTAGTTACGTCATTGCCAGGATTGTCCTTCGCCAAGGCATAGGTGCCGTTGGCGCCTTTGACATAGTCGGCAATCGCGTAGATGGTAGCATCAGAAACGGAGCCGGATACAGTTTCGCTTACGGTAAACGAGCTTGAGTTGGTGATGATCAGCAGCTCGCCGTCGGTATCCACGCTGGCGGCGTTGCTGTAGCCGCTAACGGTAAAACCTCGGTCCTTGGTTACGGCGTTGGGCGCGAAGTTGCAGGACAGACTGGCGCTAGCAGCAGAGCCGCCGACGGTGTAGTCGGTAGGCAACGAAGAGGAAGAATCGTCCAAGCAAGCTACTACACCATCCTTGGTGGAGTGGTAATAACCGCTGATCGCGTTCTGTACCAGCGCCCCTTCGGTACCAGTAGTGGCATTGAAAAAGTCAACCTGGGTAACGTTGGTGTAGATCGCCGCGTAGGCCGGGAAGTAGTAGTTGAACTGGGTGCTTTTGTTGAACTGCGCCAGCGCCCCGACGCTCAGGAGCGCACCGGCCAGTACCAAGAGTTTGATCGCTTTCTTCATCATCGTTCCTCCGTTTTGTGGTTTGGTCGGTCGCGCCACTGGCTCGCCGCTCGTCCCTTGGCGCCCGTTTGGGGACCTGGCGGGTCGTCGCCTCCGTCTACGTAAACCAGCGTAGAAGTTAGCGACGGCTCTTTGTACCCCCAAAAGGGGGGTGACCGCTGCAAACGTAAAAATAGCCACAAGATATATATCCCCCAAAGTGGGGGTACCATTGGACTATCGTTGCAAATACGATGAGTACGGGTAGCAATAGGGATTGGCCCGCTATCCCCTCCGGGTCTGAGGATTAGGCCCTGTTCTTGGAGGCGTTGAACCGTGAACCCGATCTGGGCACCAAGGGGCACGGGGAGCCAGTGGTGCAACCGGCCAAGACGATGGCGCTAATCATCTTGCACAATCAAAACGCGGCACCGGTTGCATTCCACCCACTCAGGAGTGGTGAGAATGCACAAGGAGTACTTTTGGTTCTTCCTTACTTTGTTACTGGCAGGCTTTGCGGCGGCCGCAGGCGGCCAAACTAGTACCCGTTTCGTGGTGAAAATGCCCGAGGTGTTGATGCTGCGCATCAACGGGCAGACCGGCGGCCAGGTTCCGTTGTTGGTAAAAGGCGGGAAGGTGGCTCCCGGCAGTTTGCACGTCGAGGTCGTGGCCAACTGCGGTTGGCGGCTCACAGTGCGCGCGACGCCGCTAGTGGGGCCGATCGTGCTGCCCCCCGAGCGGTTGCGGCTGGCTGGCCGTCCGCTGGCGGAGTACGAGCAGGTCGTTGGTCTCGGGAAAGGGCCGGCCAAACTAGTCCTGCCGCTCACGGTAGACTTCGAGCCGGATGAACCGTTGGGTAGCTACAAATCGTTACTAACCTTCGAGCTCTATAAATTGTAACCAGGATCGAGTTGGTCGCCGCCGTATGGACGCAACTGCTTGATACGGGCGTACACTGGCGCCAATTGCGGACTGCGCGCGTTTGTACGCTTTCCCGTTGCGATGCAAAGCCTTTTTCGCCTCCCGTTGGCATTCACTGCATGTTCGCGCGTCCAGTAAGCCCGCACGATACAACTCTCTCCCTTTATGTGGGGATGAGGAAGGGGTTTGGAAAGCAGCCTATAGCTTGTAGCTCGTAGAAACCTCGCAACGCGCCAACACCCATGGCGCGCTCGATTCGGGCTGATTACCACGCACTACGTACAGTTCACTTACCCACCTCCCACACCCTACATCCCACCTCCCATCCAACAACCCCCCTCCGGCCTGCGGCCACCTCCCCCGGTGGGGGAGGCAGGAACAAGCACGTGGCTTGCAGCTCTCGTGGCCTGCAGTTTGTAGCCGAAAAGATTGCCATGGCTCGCTGATTGTGCCGAAACGAAGCTCCCTCCCCTTGGGGGAGGGCCGGGGTGGGGGTTTTGGGCGTTGCACGGGCCAGATGCCCGATGCTGTTTCTCACTCCACCCACTTCCTACACCCCACCTCCTACGCCCTAATCACCACGTACTACGCACCACGTACCGTCTTTTTCTTCCTACACCCCGCCTCCCACCTCCTACAACCCATTCACCCCCTACCACGCACTACGTCCCCGCCGGTTCGCTGCGGCAAACGCTGAACGCGGGGGCGGACGAAAATCGCCCCAGGAGGCTGCGTTGCCAGCCTTTCCGCTCCCTCCGCGCGCTACTCGTAACCCAGTTCGCGCAAGGCTTCCGGGTCTTTGCGCCAGTTGGGGTACACCTTTACTTCCAGATCGAGATAAACGGGGCGGTTAAGGAAGAGTTCGAGCTGTTTGCGCGCCGCGCGGCCCAGCTCGCGCAACATGCGCCCCTCCTTGCCGATGAGGATGGGCTTGTGAGCCTGCCGCTCCACGTAGAGGATGGCGCGGGCGTAGAGGGTGCCGTTCTCGCGCTCGGCCACTTCTTCCACCTTGACCGCGACCGCGTACGGTACTTCCTGGCGCAGCCGCTTCATTACTTCTTCGCGGATGGTCTCGGCTATCCAGTCTTCGATAGGTTGGTCGCTCTTGGCGTGGTCGGGCGGGTAGAAGAAGGGGCCTTCGGGCAGGAGGGCCAAAACCTCGGCCCGCAGATTTTCCACGTCGCGCTCGGAAAGGGCGCTTATCTTGCGCACCTCGGCGCCGGGGAGAAGGGCCGCGTAGGCTTCTAGCGCTTCGTCCG
Source organism: Thermaceae bacterium (assembly GCA_027023115.1). Lineage (GTDB taxonomy): Bacteria > Deinococcota > Deinococci > Deinococcales > Marinithermaceae > Oceanithermus. The sequence goes on along the minus strand of JALVWZ010000408.1, from coordinate 2,866 downwards.
GGTACTTGGCGGCGTCGGCCTTGTTGCCCACCAAAAACACCGGCTTCTTTCCCAGCAGGGGCTCGAGAGTACGCGCCACCAGCTCGTCTTCGGGCGTGGGCGGGTGGCGCAGGTCCACCAGCCAGAGGATCACGTCTACGTCGGCCAGGGCCTCGAGCACCTGCCTGTTTATGTAATCGCCCAGGGCGTCGGCCGGTTTGTGAAGGCCGGGCGTGTCCACGAACACGATCTGTCGGTCGCCTTCGGTGTATATCCCGCGCACGCTCTTGCGCGTCGTCTGCGGTTTGGGACTAATGGGAGCCACCTTGACCCCCAGCATCTGGTTGAGCAGGGTGCTCTTGCCCACGTTGGGCTTACCCAGGATTGCCACGAACCCGGAGTAGGTGCGTTTGTCTTCGTCGCTCATCGCCCCCAGTATAGGCGGCCGGCCCGGCGCCGCTACTCGTGTTGCTATAATGTGCAACACGCCGGGCGGGGAGGTCTATGAAGCTGATCGACAACTACGGCCGCGTTCTCAAGGACCTGCGCATCTCGATAACGCCGCGCTGCAACTATCACTGCGTCTATTGCCACCCGCTGGGAATGGAAATGAGCGACCCGCCGGGGACGGTAAGCGTGGCCGACGTGCGCCATTTCCTGGCCGCCGCCGCCAGTTTGGGGATGGACGCGGTGCGCTTCACCGGCGGCGAGCCGCTCGTGCGCCGTGAGCTGCCCGAGATGATCGCCGCAGCGGCCGGCACGCCGGGCGTGAAGGACGTGGCCATCACCACCAACGGCTCCATCTTCCGCAAGCGCCACAAAGAGCTGGTGGACGCCGGCCTGCAGCGGGTGAACATATCCCTGGACGCGGTGGATCCGCAGGTTTTTCGTCGGCTGACGCGCGGTGGCGACGTGAACGTGGTCCTCGACGCCATAGATCTTTCGCTGGAGCTGGACTTGCACCCGGTCAAGCTGAACGCGGTGGTGATCGGCGGCGTCAACGAGAGCGAGGTGCCGGCGCTGGCGGCGATGAGCCTCGAGCGCCCCTTACACGTTCGCTTCATCGAGTACATGCACCTCAACAACGCCCCCTTCGCCGAGTACCGCCGCCAGTACGTTTCCGGCGCCGAGACGCGGCGCCGCATCGAGGAGCGTTTTGGCAAGTTGGAGCCGGTAAAAACCGACCCTAGCTCGCCCGCCCGCGTCTGGCGGATCGCCGGCAGCCAGGGCACCATCGGCTTTATCAACTCGGTTTCCGAGCCCTTTTGCTCCCACTGCAGCCGCCTGCGCCTGACCTCCGACAAGAAGATCCGCCCCTGCCTGCTGACCGAGCTGGAGCTGGACATAGCCCCCGCCTTCGCGGCGGCGGACCCGGTGGCCGCGCTGCGTGAGGCGCTGCTGCTGGCCGCCGGCAAGAAGCCCAAACAGGGCTCCACCCTGCCCACCCTGCGCGAGCGGGTGATGCTGGGGATTGGGGGCTAGGCCGAAGCTCGTTCCCTCAGTCGAGCAACTGGGCTATTCGCCGCCCCGCCTCGGCCAGCACCTCGGGCGGCTGCACCAGCGCGAAACGGACGTACCCCTTACCGCCGGGCCCAAAACCGCGACCCGGAGCCAGCGCCACCCCGGCGTGTTCGACCGCACTGAGGGCGAACTTGACGTCGTCCATGCCGTTTGGCAGCTTGAGCCAGAGGTACATGCTGGCCTTGGGCCGGCTCACCGGCACGCCGGCGCTCTGCATGGCCTCTACCAGGGCGTCGCGGCGGCCGCGAAACACCTGCACGTCGCGCAATACCCGGTCGGCGGGCAGGCGCAGGGCGGCTATGCCCATCCGCTGGATGCCGAGGTACTGGTTGAAGTCCACCGGCGCCTTGGCCGCCTCCAAAGCGGCGATGGCTTCGGCGTTGCCCAGGGCGAACCCGAGCCGGAACCCGCCCATGTGAAAGCTCTTGGAAAAGCTGAAGAGCTCGATGGTGCGCTCGAGCGCCCCCTCCAGGACCAGCGGACTGACCGCCTCGCCTTCGTAGACCATGTCGATGTAGGGGTTGTCGTGCACCACCAGCAGGTCGTGCCGCTCGGCGAACGCCAGCACCCGTTCCCAAAAGGCGTAGTCGGCCACGGCAGCGGTGGGGTTGTTGGGGTAGTTGAGCACCAGCAGGCGGGCCCTTTGCAGCTTTTCCGCGGGCACAGCCTCGAGCCGGGGCAGCAGGTCCTCGCCTAGAGGAACCGGCACCGCCTCCAGCCCGGCCAGGGCCGCCGCCCCCCAGTAGCTGGGGTAGGCCACCTCGGGAATCAGCACCGCCTCGCCCGGGTCGGCCACAGCCAGCAGCAGGTGGGCCAGGCCCTCCTGGCTGCCGATCAGGCTCAGGGCTTGGCTTTCGGGGTCGAGGGCCAGCCCGAAGCGGCGCTCGTACCAGCTGGCGGCCTCTTCCAGGAAGCGGCCGGTACAGCTCTTGAGGCAGTAACCCCAGGTGGCCGGGTCGCGGGCGGCGCTCTCCAGCTCGGCTATCAGCTCGCCCGGCACCGGCAGGTCGGACGCGCCGATGGAAAGGTCTATCACCCGCTTGCCGGCGGCGCGGGCGGCGCTCTTGGCCCGGTCCATCAAGAGAAAAACGGATTCGGGCATCGCCCGGACCCGCTTACTGGCCCAGTGGTTCTCGTGCGTCATGGCCCCATTTTAGGGGTTTTGGCCGTGTTCGTAACCTCCCGGAACCTTGCGCCCGGTCACCTGCTCGACCGCGTGCGGCAGGATCGGCAAAAGCACCTCTACCGACTCGCGCGCCCCCTTGGGGCTGCCGGGCAGGTTGATTATCAGCGTGCCTCCGCGCACGCCGGCGACGCCGCGCGAGAGAGCCGCCATGGGGGTCTTCTTGACCCCTTCGCTGCGTAC
>JALVWZ010000407.1 GCA_027023115.1 Thermaceae bacterium | reverse complement strand
TAGAGCTGGTTGAGGGCCGCCAGGTAACTCTCGGGGATGGAGCGCTCGTAAGCGCGGCCGCGCTTGGCTATGCGCGCTTTCAGGGTGGCGACGCCGGCGTGGATGTAGATCAGCAGGTCGGGCCGCCGCAGGGCCCGCGCCACCCCTTCGAAGAGGGCGTTATAAGTGCTCCAGTCGCGCTCGCAAAAGTAGCCCGCCTGGTAGAGGTTGCGGGCGAAGACGTGGGCGTCTTCGAAGACGGTGCGGTCCTGGACTATGCGCGCCCGCCGGTTTATCTCGCTCAGGTGCTGATCGAGCCGCTTGGCCAGGAAGAACACCTGGGAGTGGAAGGCCCAGCTCTTCATGTCCTGGTAGAAGTCGGCCAGGTAGGGGTTCTCCTCGACCGCCTCGTAAACCGGATGCAGGCGGTAACGCTCGGCCAGAAGACCCGTCAGGGTGGACTTGCCCGAACCAATGTTGCCGGCGATGGCGATGTACATAGCTAGCCCTAGTCTACGCTGGCGCGGGCCAGCACCTGCCGCGTCACCCAGTGCGCCGCCGCCGGGTCGTCGGCGTAGTTGACGTCGCTGTTGTCGAAGATCCAAAGGCGGCCGCGATAAGAAGCGAAGTGGCGGTCGTAGGCCTGGCTGAGGCGCTCCAGGTAGGCGGGGTCCATGTCGCGCTCAAAGCTGCGTCCGCGGCGGCGGATGCGCTCGAGCAAAACCTCCAGCGGAGCGCGCAGGTAGATGGTCAGGTCGGGGGTGGGAATGCGCGGGGCCAGGTTCTGGTAAAGGTCCTGGTAGAGCTCCCACTCGTGGCCTTCCAGGTTGAGCGAAGCGAAGATGAAGTCTTTGTCGAAGAGGTAGTCGGCGACGAGGGCGCTTTCGAAGAGGCCCGGCTGGGCCAGCTGCGCCAGCTGCTTGTAACGCGAAAGCAGGAAGAAGACCTGCACCTTGAAGGCGTAATGGTCCGGGTCTTCGTAAAACAGCGGCAGGAAAGGGTTTTCTTCCACCACCTCGAAAAGCGCCTCGCCCTCCAAAGCGGTGGCGAGGTGACGGGCTAACGTTGTCTTTCCGACCCCGATGGGTCCTTCGATGGCGATGTACACGTAGCGACTCCCGGGTTAGCGCCTGGCGGTCAGGCGGACGACGACCTCAACCTTCTTGCCGTTTCTCCAGATGGTTAGCTTAACGTCCTCCCCCGGACGGTGCCGGGCGATCTCGCGAATAACGTCGAAGCGGTTCTTGACCGCCTTACCGTTGACGGCCACTATCACGTCGCCGAGTTCCACCAGCTTGCCGTAGCGGTCGCGCTTGGCGCCTTTGAGGCCGGCGGCCTCCGCCGGCGAAGCGGGCAGAACCTTGTCCACCATCGCTCCCTGAGCGCTCTTAAGCCCCGCCAGCCGCAGGGTCAGCGGGTCGAGCTCGCCCAGGTTGACCAGCACCGCCCCCAGCCAGCCGCGCTGGGGTACGCCGAACTCCTCCAGGTCGTGAATGCTCTCCACCACCAGCGGCGCCGGCACCGCGATACCCAGCCCGCCGATGCCACTGGCGCCGCCTAAAACCGCGTCTATCACGCCGATTACCCGCCCCTGGGCGTTCAGCAGTGGACCGCCCGAGTTGCCCGGTTCCACCCGGGCGTCGGTGTAGAGCACCTCGGGGATTTCCACACCCACCTCGCCCTCGCCGAGCTGGCTGGCGTAGTCGAAGGGACCGCTGCCGGAGATGATGCCCATCGAAACCAGGTTGCGCTTGCCGAAGGGCGAGCCGAGCACTATCGCCGTCTGCCCGGGCTGGGCCTCGGCGCTCGCGGAAAACTTGAGCGTGGCTGGGGCGGTGGCTCCGTGGACCTTTACCACGGCGATGTCAATGCCGCGGTCCACGGCGAACACCTCGGCCGGGTAACTGCGGCCGTCGTTGAGGGTCACGGTGAGGCCCTTTAGGCCGTCTACGACGTGGTAGTTGGTAACTATCCGGTCAGCCGCGTAAAAAAAGCCCGAGCCCCAAACCGCCCCCTGCTCGGCGCCGGCGTAGGTGGGGGTGCCGTGGATCTTGACCACCGCCGGCAGGGCTTCTTTGATGACCTTCACCCGGGCGGCTTCGTCGGCGCTGGCCACCTGCGCCGCAGCCGACGCCAGCAGCAACAGGGCCACGCCTACGGCGCGGCTACGACGGGCAACGGAGCTCATTCGCAACATCCAACTCCAAGTATAAGCCCCGCGTCTTAGCGCCGCGTAAAAAACCTACATCGCCTCCGGCGCGGCAATGCCCAGCAGGTCCAGGCCGGCGGCCAGCGTTTGCTTCAGCTGCGCCACCAGCGCCAGCCGCAACCCGCGCAGGCCATCCGGGGCGCCGAGAACCGGGGTGGCCGGGCGGCCGTCTTCTTTGGCGTTGTAGTAAGCGTTCCAGGCGGCCGCCAGGTCCAGCAGGTACTGGGCCAGAACGTGCGGCGTCTTCAGCTCGGCCGACTTGGCCAAAGACGGTCCGAAGCGCAAGAGCACCTTGGCCAGGTCCACCTCGTAGGGCGTGGCCCGGGCGAAGTCGGGTTCGTCGGCGAGGCTTTCGGCCTCGGCCTTACGCAGGATCGAGGCGGCGCGGGCGTGGGCGTACTGCAGATAGGGAGCGGCGTCGCCCTCGAAGCTGAGGGCCTGGTCCCAGCGGAAGTCGATCTGCTTTTTGGGCTCGGTCTTGACCATCGCGAAGCGGACCGCGCCGACGCCCACCATCCGTGCCACTTCCCCGGGGTTCTCCAGCTCGGGGTTCTTCTCGGCGATCACCGCGCGGGCGCGTCGCACCGCCTCCTCTAGCACCTCGTCCACACTTACGGTGTGCCCTTTGCGGCCCGAAAGCGGCCGCCCCTCGAGCAGCACCGTTTCGTAAGCCAGGTGGTAGGCTCCCGCCGCCAAGTCGTGGCGGCCGACCGCCTCCAGCGCCACTTTGAGCACCTGCTGGGGGTAGCTCTGGCGCACGTCGATGACGTTGATCGTTTCGGCGGCGTTGCCAAACGGCATCGGCTCGCCCTCGGGGTGGCTGGTGTAGAGTTCGCGGCCGGATGGCTGGTGGGTGAACGGCTTGAAGCGCAATCCCTCGAGCAGGCCCATCTTCCAGAACTGGAAGGCGATGTCTTTGGCGGTGTAGGTGGCGGTGCCGTCGGAACGCAAGAGCACCAGGTAGGGGTCTTCCATACCCTCGATGAAGGCCGAGGTGTCCATCACCAATGCGCCCTTGTACTTGCCTTCGGTGGGCCGGCTGACGTAAGGGGTCTTCTCCAGAAGAGCCAGCGCCTTTTGTAAGAGCCCCTCGCGAACGATGTCAGATTCCCAGACCAGCACGTCGTACTCGGCGCCCAGGCTCCACATCGTTTCCAGCTGCGCCGCCAGCAGTTTTTCGATCTCGCCGCGCAGCTCGCCGGCCTCGAGCCGGTGCAGCACCGCCGCAATGGCCGGCTCCAGCTCAGCGCGGCGCTCCGCGTCGCTCATCTCCTGGTGCAGGCGCACGTAGGCCTCGCCCACCCAGTGGTCGTACTTACGCTCGCCTTCGTAGCGCAACCCGTAGTGCTCGAGCGCGAACAGGCTCTCGGCCGACTGGCGGCCGGTGTCGTCGATGTAGTTGAGCACCTCGACCCGGCGGCCGGTAAAGTCGAGGATGCGTGCGATTGCGTCGCCCAGGGCGACATTGCGCAGGTGGCCCACGTGCAACTCTTTGTTCGGGTTTACCGAGGTGTGCTCCACCAGCACCTTGCCATCCTGCTTGGGAGCAGGCGCAAGCGGCGCGAGGGCGGCGCGGACCAAAAACGCCGGGTCGTAAAAGAAGTTGACGTAACCGCCCACCACCTCCACCCGGCTGACGCCGGCGGGCAGCTCGACCAGCTCCGCCAGCTCGCGGGCGATCAACGGCGGCGCCTTACGCAGCACCCGCGCCAGCTGAAAGGCCACCGGGGTGCCGTAGTCGCCGGGTTTGTCCGGCGGGGTTTCTTGGATATCTATCTCGGGGAGTTCGCTTACGCCCATGCGCTCGAGGGCGCTCGCGACGGCTCGTTTGAGGGTAGCCCTAACGTCGGTCATCAAGGGGCCATTCTACCCGACGCCGCGCTTGGCAGCGCCCCCACGGCGCTTCGGCCCGAAAGCGCCCGGCAACCAGCCGTGGCACCGGTAGGCCAAAGTTTTATCCTCAGTAGCCGATGATGCAGTACCTGCGGAAATACCGTAGCATACCGTCGAGCACGGCGTACCGATTCCAATCTTTACCGCGTACTACGAACGCCTCCCGTTCCCCCACCTCCCACCCACCGTTTACAATGCACCCATGCACGTCTTTGTGCTAAAAGGCAGCTTTGCCAGCCTGGACGCCTACCTGCCAAAACTCTTCGACCTGGGAGCCAGCGGCCTCGAGGAGAAAGATGGCGAGGTATGGGCCTACTTTCCAGGGCGAATAGAGCTGCCCCTCCCCGGTGAATGGCGCGAGCTGGCCGACACAGACTGGCTGGAGGTCTGGAAGCGTGGTCTGGAGCCGGTAAAGGCCGGGCCTTTCGTGGTCCTGGCTCCCTGGCACGAGTGGAGCGGACCCGAGCAGCGGCTCGTGATAGAACCCGGGTTGGCGTTTGGCACCGGCCACCACGAAACTACGCAGATGGCCCTGGAGGCGCTGGCTGCCGCCGACCTGCGCGGCAGGCGCCTCCTCGACGTGGGAACCGGCTCGGGTATCCTGGCGATAGCCGCCAGCCTGCTGGGAGCCGACGCCCTGGGGGTGGACATAGACCCGCAGGTGCTCCCGGCGGCCCGCGAAAACGCCCGCCGCAACGGGACCTCCGCCCGTTTCAAACTGGGCAGCCTCGAAGCGGCCGAACCGCCATACGACGCGCTCGTAGCCAACCTTTACGCCGAGTTGCACGCCGAGCTGGCTCCGGCTTACGCCCGGGCGCTGGGCCCCGGCAGGCGCGTCTGGATTACCGGCATTCTCAGCGAGCGCGAGGAGGTGGCGCGGGAGGCGATGGAAAAGGCCGGGTTGACCCTTTCGGGCAGAAGGCAAAAGGGCGAGTGGGTGCTGCTGGAGTACCACCGGTGAGAAAGCCGCGCGTGTTCGCCCGCCAGATAGCCCCCGAGTTGCTGCTTACGGGGGAGGAAGCGCACCACTTGATCAACGTCCTGCGCGTAAGACCCGGGCGCGAGGTGATAGTTTTTGACGGCAGCGGGCTCGAGGCCGGAGCAAGGGTGCAGCGGGTGGAAGGCGGCGCGGTAAGGCTCGCCGTCGGCCAGCCCGCGCCGGCGCAACGGGAACCACCGCTGGAGATCACCCTCCTGGTGGCGCTCCTCAAGGGCGACAAGCTGGCCGACGTCGTCCGCGCCGGCAGCGAGCTGGGGGTGAGCCGCTTCGTGCCGCTCGTTACCGAGCGCAGCGTGCCCCGGGAGATAGGGAGGACTAAGATCGAGCGCCTGCGCCGGATCGCCGTCGAGGCGGCCAAGCAGTCGGGGCGCACCCGGCCGGCGCTGGTGGAAGAACCGCGCCGGCTAGCGGGCCTCGAGGCGGTGAGCTTTGGCATCTTGGCCGACCCCCGCGCCAGCGCTCCGCTCAGCGCGGTAAGTTGGCCGGATGCCGGAACGGTGGCGCTGGTCAGCGGCCCCGAAGGGGGATTTACCGAAGCCGAGGTGGGGCACCTCGTCAGCCTGGGCTACGGCCCCGTCTACCTGGGGCCGCGCATCCTGCGCGCCGAGACCGCGCCGCTGGTGCTGGCCGCGGCCGCGGCGGCGGTGCGGGGGTTGTGAACGCTGTTCACCCGCCGCCCACCAGCCGGGGTTAGCTTGAACATATGAAGCGCGCGCTCCTCTTACTGCTCATCCTGCTCGGCGGCTGCCGCTACACCTTCTGGCCGCTGATTCCGCCGCAGGAGAGCTACCCGCCGCGGGTGTCGCTAACGGGAAAGCTGCTGGAGGGAGAGGGGCGGGTCACGGCGGTCTTGCATGTGCGCCGCTGGCCCGAACCCGACTACCTGGAGCTGCGCTGGTACAAAGGCGACGAGCTGGTCGAGGCGAGGTCCGTCTGGCTTGAAAAAGCCGGCGAGGTAAAGGTGGAGCTACCTTATCAGTCGGAAGGCTTTTACCGCTTACTGGTGCTGGTGCAAAACCGGCCCGTCTTGCAGCTCGATCTGGGCGAGCCTAGCCTGCCCCCGCCACCCGCTGCGCCAGACCAAGAACCAGGGGCAGGGTGACGAAGCTGAGCAAGGTGGAGAGCACCACCACCCGGGCGGTG
>JALVWZ010000406.1 GCA_027023115.1 Thermaceae bacterium | reverse complement strand
AGGTACCACTTGGGCAGCGCCCAGCGGGTAAAGGCCAGGTAGCCCAGGTAGAGACCGGTCAGGGCCACCACCGCCGAGAGCGTTATCAAGCCCCACTCCATGCCCAGGCTCATCTCGTGCGCCTCGATGTGCGCCAAAGCCGGCGCCAGGAAGGGCTCGATCAGGTTCCAGAAAGGCTTCGGCAGCGCCAAGAAGCCCGCGAAGACCGCGCCCAGCGCCAGCACGTCGTTGGGAATAGTCATCACGGAGGGCGCCTCGTGCGGGTGGGCGTCGCCCTTGTACTCGCCCAGGAAGACCAGCACGTACCAGCGCATGGCGTAGATGGCCGTCAGGAAGGCAACCGTCAGGCCGGCCACGTAGAGGCCGGTGCCGCCGAAGGGATAGTTGAGGGTGGCGGTGATGATGGCGTCTTTCGACCAGAAGCCCGCCAGCAGCGGAAATCCGGCCAGCGAAAGCGCCCCCGCCAGGCCGTGCAGGTGGGTGCGCGGCAGGTACTTCTTGAGGCCACCCATCTTGCGCACGTCCTGCTCACCACCAAGAGCGTGGATCACCGAACCGGAGGCCAGGAAGAGGAGCGCCTTGTAAAAGGCGTGGGTCATGACGTGGAAAAGGGCGATCCAGTAAGCGCCTACGCCCACCGCCAGGAACATGTAACCGAGCTGGCTGATGGTCGAGTAGGCGATGATTTTCTTGATGTCCCACTGGCCGAGGGCGCTGAGGGCGCCGTAGGCGGCGGTGGTAATGCCGATGAGGGCAATGAAGTAGGAGATGTCTTGCAGGTTGGCGTAGAGGAAGGAGCTGCGGGCGATCAGGTACACGCCGGCGGTGACCATCGTTGCCGCGTGGATCAGGGCGCTGACCGGCGTCGGACCGGCCATGGCGTCGGGCAACCAGACCATAAGCGGCACCTGGGCGCTCTTACCCACGGCGCCCACGAAGAGCAGGAACCCCGCCAGACCCAGACTGAGCGGCAGGACGGTGCTAGACTCGAGCGCCTCCCGTAGCCCGGAAATGGAAAGGGTGCCGAAGCTAGAGTAGAGCAGCGCCATCCCCAGCAGGAAGCCAAGGTCGCCGATGCGGTTGGTGATGAAGGCCTTGCGGGCGCTGTCGGCGTTCTTCTTCTCGGTGTACCAAAAACCGATCAACAAGAAGCTGGCCAGACCAACGCCTTCCCAGCCGATGAACATCACCGGGTAGCTGCCGGCGAGGACGAGGGTCATCATCATGGCGATGAAGAAGTTGAGGTAGGCGAAGAAGCGGCTAAAGCCCTCGTCGCCGTGCATGTAGCCGATGGCGTAGACGTGGATCAAGAAGCCGATGCCGGTCACCACCAACCCCATGTAGCCCGAAAGATGGTCGAGCACCAGGCTGAAGGGAATCCCCGGCAGCCAGTCCTTGATCTCCCAGCTGCCGCCGCCGGCGAAGAGCGCCGCGACCACTAGCAAGAAGCTGATGCCGGTGAGCGTCGAAGCAATGATGCCGGGCAGGGGCTCGCGCAGGCCCTTGCCGAACAGACCCAGGTAGGCGAACCCAAGGAGCGGGAGCAGAATTATTAGTAGTAGCAGCATGTTCACCCCCTAAACTCCGCCAGGTCGTCCACCGAGGTGGACTCGCGCGAGCGGAAGACCGCCACGATTATGCCCAGCCCCACCGCCACCTCGGCCGCGGCCAGGGCAATGACCAGCAGCGCCATCACCTGGCCTTCGAGGTTGCCCGAGGAGCGGGCGAAAGAAACCAACGCCAGGTTGGCGGAGTTGAGCATCAGCTCGATGGACATGAAGATGAGGATGGCGGTGCGCCGCGCCAGTACGCCATAGAGGCCGATGGCGAAAAGCAGCGCCGATAGCAACAGGTAGTAGCTCACTTGCCCACCTCCTCCAGCTCGCGGTCGCGCTCCAGCACCTGCGGCTTGACGCGCGCCTTGCGAATCTGCGGCTGCACCAGCGAAACGGCCGCCACCGTTGCCGCGAACAACAGCGCCGCCACCAGGAGCACCGTGTAGAGCCAGTTGCCGTAGAGCAAGCCTCCCAGCGCCTTCGGCAGGCCGCCACCGAGCTTGACGTCAGCCAGCGGATTGACCGGGCCGACGCCCGAGAAGGCGTAGGCCAGCGCCAGGAAGAAGGCGGCCGCCAAAGCCGCGGCCAGAGGCCGCATCCAGGGCAGGCGGTCCAGGCCTACGTCGGCCTTGGCGTCGAAGAGCAGCATGATCACGAACAGGAAGAGGACCATGACCGCTCCGGCATAGACGATGATCTGAATCCAGCCGAGGAACTGCGCCTCGAGCGCAAAGTAGACCACCGCCAGCGACAGAAAGTTCGCCACCAGGGCCAGACCGGCGTGGACCGCGTTCTTGAGGGTGACCGCCGCCAACGCGCTGGCGATCAGGAGCACCCCCATCAGCAGGTCAAAAGCGCTCACTCGTACTTCACCCCCTCCAGCTCCGGCCGCACGTAGGGCACTTCGAAGCCCAGCTTGACCGGCTTGCCGGTCTGCTTGGCCTCGCGCCGCTGCGCCTTGGAGCCGACCGTATCTGCCAGCAGGTCTTCTTTGCCGTAGACCAAGTCGGCGTAGACGTAGTCGGCCAGCTCGAACTCGTTGCCGAGCACTATCGCCCCGGTTGGGCAGGCTTCTTCGCAAAGGCCACAGAAGATGCAGCGCAGCATGTTGATTTCGTAAACCTTGGCGTAGCGCTCGCCCGCCGAGACCGGGTTCTCGGGGTCGTTTTCGGCCGGCTCCACGTAGATCGCGTAGGCCGGACAGGCGGCGGCGCAAAGGCTGCAACCAATGCACTTTTCCAGGCCGTCGGGGTGCCGGGTAAGCACGTGGCGGCCGTGGAAGCGCGGCTTCAGGGGAACCGGCGCGCTCGGGTAGGGTATCGTCACCGGTTTTGAGAACATGTGCTTGAGGGTTATCCCCAAAGCCTTGGCCAATGAATATACGCTCATGCGGCACCTCCTCTGCTGGCCACCCAGTAGGCCGTCAACAAGAACCAGGCCAGGGCCACCGGGAAGAGCACGCCCCAGGCAAAGCGGATCAGCACGTCGTATCGGGTGCGGAACCAGCTGGCCCAGATCCACATGACGATGAAGATGAAGACCAGCCATTTGATGAACAACCAGAGGATGGGGATTTCCGGCAGGCCAAAGGGAGCGTGCCAGCCGGCCATGAACAGGGTGGGGATCAAAGCCGAGGCGGTGATCCAGTGCAATAGCTCGGCCATGTAGAAGGAAACGAACTTCATGCTGTTGTACTCGGTGGAAAATCCACCCACCAGCTCCTGCTCGGCTTCGACGAAGTCGAACGGGGTACGCCCCATCTCCGCCAGGGCAGCGATGAAGTAAACGATGAAAACCGGCAGCTGCCACAGCGCCAGCCAGCCGTGCTGCGCCTGCCAGTCGACGATGTCGCGCAGGTTGAGCGAGCCCACCATCAGTACCGGGCCCAACAGCGCCACCCCCAGCGCCAGCTCGTAACCGACCAGGCCGGCGGCCGAGCGCAATCCGCCCAGCAAGCTGTACTTGGAACCCGACGCCCAGCCGGAAAGGAAGATGCCGTAAGTAGCCAGCTCGGCGGCGGCGAACAGGTAGAGGATGCCGACGTTGAGGTCGGCCACCCAGGGGTCGATACCAAAGATGCTGCCCTTGGGACCCAGAGGAATGATGGCGAATGCCGCCAGCGCGAAGGTAAAGGATATCAGCGGCGCCAGCCAGTAAACGAACTTGTCGGCGTTGGCTACCGAGATGTCCTCCTTGAAGATCGCCTTTACCGCGTCGGCGATGGGCTGTAAGAGCCCTAACGGACCGACCCGGTTGGGGCCAAGGCGGATCTGAAAGCGAGCCAGACCGCGCCGCATGCCCCAGGTCAGGTAGGCAAAGGTAAAGAGGAGCAGCAAAATCAGGACCAGGCCCTTGAGGGCCGCGATCAGGTAGATCACCGTGCCTCACCTCCTTCGGGCACCAACGCCTCGAAGGGTATCCGCGCCGCCGGCATGACGCCCAGAGCCGGCACGAAGAACCAGCCCTCGGGCAGCGCATCGTCTAGCCGCAACCGCGCCCGCCGGGGTCCGGCCGGAGTAACCACCTCTACCAGCGCCCCCTCGTCGAGGCTGCGCGCTTGCGCTGTGGCCGGGTGCGCCGCAAGCTCCAGCTCGCCCAGGGCGCGGGCCACCGTTTCGCCCTCGCGGTGACGCGCCTTCCACATGCTCGGCTTCAGGTAGAGGGCCGCGCCCTCACGTTCTGGCCAGGGACGCGGCGAGTGAGCAACGCGCGGCCGCCAGATGGTGCCGAACTCGTCAAGGCGGTCGGGGTTTATCTTGTAGCGCTCGGTAAAGCGGCTACGCGCCTGGCGGGCAAAGCGAATGGGCGGCTCCACCCCGGCGGCCTTGCCGAAGAGATAGAGCGCCTGGGTTGCTCCTTCCGCCTCGCCGGCGTCAACGTGCGCCGGATTGAGCTGCACCAGGCGGTTCTCGGCGTTCAGGAGCGTGCCCAGCTTTTCGTAGGCGGTGCGCGCCGGCAGAACCACGTCGGCGTGCTTCTCGACCAGAGCGGTCAGGCGGGCGGCGTGGAAGACCTTGAAGCGGGCCCGCTCCAGCAGCTTCGCCGGTGGGAACTCGGCGCCAATGAAGGCCGCCTGGGGCGCGTCCTTGCCGGTGGGCCAGACTCCCATCGCCTCGAGACCGCGGGCGTTGGCGGCGGGCGTCATTACCAGCACGCCGGCGCCCTGCGACTTGGCTATCTTCTCGGCCAGCTGCGCCGCCTCGACGTCCTCGAGCACCTCGGCGCCAATCAGCAGCACCCGCTTCTCGGCCTGGCGCCAGCTCTCGGCGGCGGTCTTGATGGCCGCGGCACTTACGCCGGCAACTTCACCCGGCTCGCGCCCGGAAAGGGCGTCGTCGAAAGCGGCGAAGAACGCCGCCGCCTGCCCCGGCGGGAAGACTCCACTGGCGGCCGCCCACTCCATGATGCGGGTGGGGTAAGGGGCAAACGCACCGAGAACCGTCTTGTCGGGCGGGGTGTGCTCGCGGATCGAAAGGTCGGCAATCGGGGTGCCGTGCGCCAAGCGCGGAGGCATCTTCACCCCGCGCAGGCGCTTGTAAATCCAAACGTGGCTGATGGGCAGCTCTTCGGTCGGGTCACCCACGGCCAGGACGTAGCCGGCCTGGAGAACGTCGGCGAACGTCGCCGCCGGGAAGTTGGAAGCAGGCACCGCCGTGCGCCCTTCGAAGTCGAGGTAGCCGCTGCCGAGCTTCTTGGCCAGCTCGGCGGCCGCCATACCTTCTTCGATGGTGGCGTCGCCCGGCAGAAGAATGCCTATTTCGTCCTTGGGAACGCCGTCCAACCCCTGCTGCATCGCCGCCAGCGCTTCTTCCCAGCTCGCCGGCTCCAGCGCGCCGCCCTTGCGCACCAGCGGGGTGGTCACCCGCTGGTCGTCGGCCCATTCGTGGCCAAAGCGGGCCGCGTCGGAGATCCAGATGTCGTTCAGCTCGGGGTTCTCGCGGGCGCGAATGCGCTCGATACGGCCGGAGCGGGCGTCTATCCAGACGTACTGCCCGGAGGCGTCGTCGGTGCTGACGCTGGGCGTCTGCTCGAACTCCCAGTTACGACCGCGGAAGCGGGCCACCCGGTCGAGCAAGGCCCCCACGGGGCAGATGTCGGTGATGTTACCGCTGAAGTTGGAGGGCAGGCCCTCGTCGGCGGTGCCGATGAAGGTATGGACCCCGCGTTCGATGAAGTCTATGACCTGGTCGCCGGGAATCTCCTCGAAGTAGCGCACGCAACGCTTGCAGTGGATGCAGCGCTCGCGGTCGAGGATGATGAACTCGGAAAGCGGGTGGTGCTTGTCGATGTGGCGCTTGGTGAACTCGTAGCGGGTGTAGACCGGCTCACCGCTGGGACCGGTGTAGAACTTCTGATCGAGCCCGTACTCGTAGGCGCGGTCCTGCAGGTCGCAGGCGCCGCCCTTGTCGCAGGTGGGGCAGTCGAGCGGGTGGTTGGCCAGGGTTAGCTCGACCATCCCCGACTGGGCGTGGCGCACCTCGTCCGAGAGGGTGTCGATCACCATCCCGTCGCTGACCGCCAGCGTGCAGCTGGCCATCAGCTTGGGGAACCAGAAGATCTTGATCTCCCCCGACTCATCACGGATCCAGTCACCATCCGGCCCCTTGCGCGGCGAGCCGGCCTTGACCAAACACATCCGGCAGGAACCGGTTGGGCTCAGGTGGCGCTCGGCGCAGAAGAGGGGCACGTCGTAACCGGCGTGGA
>JALVWZ010000405.1 GCA_027023115.1 Thermaceae bacterium | reverse complement strand
CTTTCTTGCCGCTCTCCATATCTCCTTGCCAACCGTTGTAAGCTGCATCCGTGGGGACCTCCTCTCTCCTGGAGTGGTCCCCACATTTTATTTGAGGTGTCTCAGATGTGTTTGTCCGGGGACAGGCTCCCCAGATGTGGGGAGCCAAGCCGCATTGCTCGCGGGTCAGACGAAGGCGTCGCGCTTGCCCAGCTTTTTGGTGAGCAGGTAGTAGAAGACGCCGCGGTGCTTGCGCCGCTCGCCCTTCATCTGCTCGCAGACCTCGGCGAGGAGCTCGTCCATTTCCGCGTCGTCCATGTCGATCTTGAGACGGTCGAGCAGGAAGCTCTTCTTCACGCGCTCGAGCTCGCTCTTTTCTGAGCAAGATACGAACTTGGCGTCGGCGTTGCGAAACACTACGGCGTAGCGGGCCACCAGAGCCGCCAACAGCTCTTCGTCGGGCTGGGGGTCGTATTTTTTGACCAGTTCCAGAACTTCGGCAAGCAGTTCCGCGTTAGTCATACGGCCACCTCCTCAACTGCATTATAGCATACGCACTCAAGTTTCCTTAGCATATAGAAAGCCCCCACCGGAGCAACGGTGGGGGCGGCGTTCTTCTGCGGTCAAACGAAGACTTTTTCTTTGCCCATGCTCTTGGTGAGCAGGTAGTAGAAAACCGCCCGCGACTTGCGCCGGTCGGCCTTCATCTGCTCGCAGACCTCCTCGATGGCGGCCTCGAGCTTCGGGCCGTCCTTGAGGCCCAGCTTTTTGATCAGGAAGTTCTTCTTGACCGTTTCCAGCTCTTTCGGGTCCGAGCAGGAAACGTAGGCTGCGTCGGGCTTGCGCAGCACCAGGGCGTAGTTCTTGACCAAGGCGGCCACCAGGGCCTCGTCGGGCTTTTTGTCGTACTTCTTGACGGCTTCCAATGTTTTGGCGAGCAGTTCGGCGTTGGTCATAGCTTCTCCTCCTTACGTTAAGAATACTCCACTACCGGTAAAGATTGTGTAAGTGAGTTAGACGTCGATTTTGCCCGAAATGAAATGCTGGCCGAGTCGGCTATTCGGCCGGTTCGCCCACCAGCTCTTCCATCAAATACTCCAGCCGCATGCGGGCGTTGTCCTGCGAGCCGTAGATGCTGCGCAAAAGCTCGCCCCCCGGGGCGAAGACCAGCCAGTGAGGAGTACCTTCCACGCCCCAGCCTTGGGCCAGCTCGCCGGAGAGGTCGAGCGCCACCGGAAAGGGCAGCTTGGCGTAGTCGCGCGCGAAGTACTCGAGCTGGGGCAGCACCTCGTCACGCTCGTAGTGCTTGTGTCCGTAGGCGGTGTGCACGGTCAGCACCTGCAGCTTGTCGCCGTACTCTCGCAAGAGCTGCTTGAGGAAGGGAATGCCGCGCGATATGCAGCCGGGGCACTCGAGGTTGAAAAACATTACGATGCCGGGTCGCCGCCACTCGGAGGGCGGCGCTACCGGCTCCATCCAGACGAACTCCGTAGGCCATTCACCCATACCAAGCAGGCAGTCTAGCATATGCACCAGTTCACCCGTTTGGGGGTGTTCTTGTTGGGAATGGCGTTATAAGGTGCGAACTATGAAAAGGATCCTTCTAGCCCTGGTGGGCCTCCTGACCCTAGCGGCCTGCAGCATGGCCCCGATAACCATAGACGTTCTACCGATGCTTGGCGACGACGCCAGCGGCAGCCAGCAAATCGCCAGCGCCGGCCCTGTAGAGATGTTGCTGCCTTCTCCCGAAGGGGAGCAGGTGAGCGGATACCAGGTTCCGCCAATGCGCCCAGCCACGGTTGCCCTGGACTACGCCCTCGACCTTCAGGTGGATGGTGAGATGACGGGCAACGTTACCGTCACCTTCTACCTCGCCGCCAGCAAAGACGACCTTTGGAAATCCGAAAGCCAGATTGGCGAGCCAAAGTCGGTCAACCTTTCTGAAGCCGCCCAGACTCTCAGCGGCACCCTGGAACTCAACGGCGCTCAAATAGACGCCCTAATGAGCGGCAACATGGTAATCGGTGCCGAGCTGACCGGCACCGCCACCGGTCAGGCCACCATAAGTTACGAGTTCACCAAGTTGCTTTTGAAGGTTACCTTCATCTAAACGTCAGTGAGGTAGCGACCGGCGGGGGCCAGCGCTCCCGCCGGTTTAGATTGGGGTATGCGAACCGTCATGTTAACTCTCCTGCTGCTGGGGGCTGCGGCGGCGCAGCCGGCGCAGTTGGGCGTGCGCCCATTCTGGCTCGTGGAAAGGCTGGAGCCGGGTCCTCTAAAGGACCGCCTGCAGGCCTGCGCCGCTAAAACCGCCGACTACTCGCGCTCGCCGCTGGCCGTCGGCCACCGCGGCGCGGCGCTCTTCTTCCCCGAGCACACCCGCGAGGGGTACCTGGCGGCGGTGCGGCAGGGGGCGGGTTTCGTGGAGTGCGACGCGGTGCCCACCGCAGATGGTGAACTCGTCTGCCGCCACTCCGACCGCGACCTGGCCGAGACCACCAATATCCTCAGCACCCCGCTGGCCGCGAAGTGTCGCAAGCCCTTCCGGGCCGGGCGCAAACCCGACTGTCGCACCACCGACCTGACCATGGCCGAGTTCCTGACCCTCGAGGGCTGGCCCGAAGGCCGCAACGAGGCCGCCCGCCGGCCCGATGATTATTACCGCGCCGCGCCCGCCTGGCGCACCCTGGCCTATTCCCCGGGCACGGTGATGAGCCACCGCCAGTACATCGATTTGCTAAAACCCACCGGGGTCAACTTCATACCCGAGTTGAAGAAGGTGAACCTGCCTCCGGGGCTGAGCCTCGAGGCCTACCGCAAGCGGATCGTGGACGAGTATCGCGCCGCCGGGGTGCCGCCAAAGCGGGTATATTTACAATCTTTCGACCTGGACGACATTCGTTTTTGGCGCTCTTACGCCCCTGACTACACCGCCAACGCCGTCTGGCTCGACGGCCGCTACAAACGGCCGGGTTTCGACCCGGCCCATCCGGAGCGCCTGCGGCCCACCATGGACGAACTGGCCGCGGAAGGGCTGCGGTTCCTAAGCCCGCCGCTTTGGGTGCTCTTGACGCTGGACGAAAACGGCAGGGTCGCGCCCTCGGCCTACGCGCGTGCCGCCCGCGAGGCGGGGCTCGAACTGATCCCCTGGACGCTCGAGCGCTCCGGGCCGCTGGCTTCGGGCGGCGGCTGGTACTACCAAAGCGTTAGGGGAGCGATCCACTCGGACGGCGACGTTTACCGCGTCCTCGACGTGCTGGTGAACCAGATAGGGGTCTACGCAATCTTCTCGGACTGGCCGGCGACGGTCGCCTTCTTTGACGCCTGCGGCCGTCGCTAACCCGCGGGCCGCGCCGGTTGCGTAAACTGGTAAATACGCGGAGGCGGTATGCGTTGGTTTGGCTTGGTCATTTTGGCGGTCGTATTGCTGGCGGGTTGTGCAAAACAGGGGCCCCGCCTGGTGGTAGCGCCCGACCGCCTCGAGCTCGAGCCTGGTGAAGAGCAGCCGCTGACCGCCCGCCTGGACGGCTTGGAGGGCGAGGTGGTCTGGAAGGCCGAGCAGGGCACGATAATCGGCACCGGCCTGAGCGTCATCTACCGCGCCCCCGACTTTCCGGCCGATGACGTAGTAACCGTAACCAGCAAAGACGACCCGCGCCTCACCGCCGAGGTGCGCATCAGCATGCGCGCTGCGGGGGCGCTTTCGCCGCGCCTCGAGGTAAGCGGAGACCTGGCGCTGGTCTTTACCCGCGTCGGCCAGACGCGGCCGCTGGCGGTGCGCGTTTACGACGCTGCCGGCAAGCCGCTGACCGGCACCCGGGTGCGCGTCCGGAGCGCCGACCAGGAGTCTTTCGCGGTCAGCTACGACGATGACGGCAACCCGCTGGTGACCGCGCTCAAAGGCGACGTGCGGAGCGTGCCGCTACTGGTGCGCTACCAGGGCTACGAAACCCAGGCTACCGCCGTGTTCGCCCGCCTGAAGCCGCAGGCGCGTTATATCGAGCCCGGCTGGATCCGCGAGGCCGACGGCGCGGGCGGTTTTTGGAACAGCGTGGTGCTCGAGCGCAACCCAACCACCGCCGCCCTGCAGCCGGGCCAGGTGTTTTTCAGCGGCGACGCGGGCGCGGTCTGGGGCCGCATCGACGCGGTGGAGCTGGGGGACGATACGGTAACCCTGCTCACCTCGCCGGCGGGCCTGCAGGACGTTTTTAGCGACCTCGACTACCAGGCCGAAACGCTCCCCCTGCGAGTAGAGGCGGTCTGGCGGGAAGGGCGCGTGAGCGCCGACGCCGGTTTTGGCGCCGGCGGCGCCCGCCTCGAGGGCTGTCCGAACCTGGCCGCCGATCCGCGGGCAAAGCAAGAGCTTACGGCGACGGCGACGGTGCGCGTGCGTATCAGCGGTGGCGAGCTGCAAGAAGGCGCCCTCAGCTTTGACCTCCGCGACCACCTCGGGCTGGCCGCGGCCCTGAAGAGCGCGGGCGAGCCGGCCGACTGCTCGCTGGCCGGTTGGCGGGCTCGCGGCGGGCGGCTCTCGCTCTTGCTGGCGCGGTTGCAGTTCGACTACGACTCGAGCCTGAACACCTTCGCTAGCGGGCCTGCCGCCGAAGTCGCGCTGCCGCCGCTGGACCTGGACTTAGAAGCGCATCTGACGCTCACGTATCAGGAAGGTCGCTGGGTTCCCACGGCCAGCGCCAGCGAGCAGGCCGCGCCGCCGCAAGCCGGCCCGCGTGTTCGCTCGGAAGGCGGCGGTACGGCGGTCGCGGGCCTGGCGGCGCGCACCAGCGTGGGCCTGCGCCTGCTGCTCCCCGGCGAGGACGCCGAGCTGGCCAGGCTCAGCCTCGCCAGCCGCTTGCCCCTGGACCTCGAATTGCTGTCAGGTGAGCCCGACGAAGCCGGCTACCAGGGCCCCAAATGGCGGCTCTCACGAAGCTTCGAGGCTGGGCTCGAGCCGACGGGCCAGGCCTTCCACAGCGAAGCAGAGCTGGCCGCCAGTCCACAGGTTTGGGTAGAAGGCGACGGCGGCGAGACGAGCAACCTGGACCTGGGCGCGATCACCCCGGAGCCGACACTGCGGCTGGGCTTTGGTTCCCGGCCACCACTCGCCGGCAAGGCGGCCCTCTGGCTGCGCGGCGGCGCCTGCGAGGAGGCGGAGGAGTGCTTCAGCGGCAAGTTGCAGCGTCTGGACGACGCCGAGATGCCCGACGGGCTGGTGGTTTGGCGGCCCGAAAAGGAGCAGCGCGGGGTCTACCAGGTCTATCCGCGGCTCTCTTTGGGCTCCCTCGGCGAGCGGTACCCCTATACCGCCAAACCGCGCCTGGTGGTGGTGCGCAGCCCCGACTTGAGCGAGCTGCCACTTTCGCTCTCGTTGCGCGGGGTTGCCGGCGGAACGGCCGTGGGGGTAATCAGCTACCGCAACCGCCCCTTGTGGGGAGTTACCCCGAGCGGAGAGCGGGTGCAGCTCACCAGCCCCTTGCGGGTGTGGCTGCCGGCCGACGGCTTTGCGGCGACGCCCGCCTCGCTGGAGACGCCGCCGGGGCTTTGGGGCTATCAACTGGTGGCGCTGGCCTGCCCCAAGCAGGCTCGTGGCGACGGGAACAAGAAGGAGTTGCGCCTTTTCAGCAACGATCCGGCGATGAGCGAGGTGGTGTTGCCGGTGACGCTCGATTGCCGGGCCGGCGGTTTGCCGCGGCCCGAGTTGCGCGCCCGGCCGGGCGACGGCGCGGCACCCTTACGGGTCGGGTTCACCCTTTCCTCCGGCGGCGGCAAGAACTGCCTACTCGACTTTGGCGACGGCTCGCCGCGGCGAGAGTGGCGGGACGGTTCCTGCCCCAAAAAGCTGACGCTCGAGCACGTTTATACCTCGCCGGGCCGTTATATCGCGGTGTTGCTGGTCTCCGACGACGCCGGCCAGCGGACGTTGGCGCGGGCCGAGATAACGGCCAAGTAGCCCATTACCCAGTTTTCAGAAAAGAGCGCCGTAAGCTAGGGACATGAGGTTTCCATTTTGGCTGCTGGTGCTGGTTTTGACCGCTCGGGTACTGGCCGTTTCGCCCACGGCCTACGTGGCCCGCATGGGAGTGGGAATAGACGCCAACTGGGCTATGTTCAAAAAGGAGATTGCCGCCTACGATTCCCGCGTTCCCCGCGACTTCGCCAAGATGGGGTTCACCCACGTGCGCATCCGCGCCGGCGGCGAGCCCACGCCCGCGTACCTGGACCACCTGGAGCGGGTGGTCAAGGACAGCCTGGCCGCCGGGCTGGTGCCGGTCCTGGCCTATGGCGGCGGCGGGCTCAACACGGAAGCCAGCGAGGAGAACGTAGCGGCGGCGGTGGACTGGTGGCGGGTGGTGGCCGAGCGCTTTGCCGGTTACCCCGAGGCGCTCTCGTTCGACCTTTTCATCGAGCCGGCCAAGGCCATCAACGAACGCCCCGACCTG
>JALVWZ010000404.1 GCA_027023115.1 Thermaceae bacterium | reverse complement strand
GTTGAGGTTGCCGTCGCCCACCTCCTTGACGTCGTAGGTTTCGTCGGGGGGCATTATCTCGGCCAGGGCGGGCCGGCTCTTCAGGTAGTCGAGCAGGGTTTCGGGGGTTAGCGGTTGATACTCCATTTACGACCTCCTTTCGGGGTAAAGCTCCAGCAGACCTTCCTCGCTGGCGCTGGCGATGCCGCGCTCGGTTATCAGGCCGCGCACCAGCCGCGCCGGGGTAACGTCGAAGCCGAAGTTAGCGGCCGGGCTCTCGGGCGGGGTGAGGAGGACCTTCTTGACCTCGCCTTCGTGCAAGCCCTGAATGTACTTAACCTCGTCGTCGCCACGCTGTTCGATGGGAATGTCGCGCACGCCGTCGCAGATGGTCCAGTCGAGGGTGCTGCTGGGCAAGGCTACGTAGAAGGGAACGCCGTTGTCGGCGGCGGCGAGGGCCTTGAGATAGGTGCCGATCTTGTTGGCCACGTCGCCGCAGCGGGTGACGCGATCGGCGCCGGTGATGACCATGTCGACCATGCCGTGCTGCATCAGGTGGCCGCCGGTGTTGTCGGCTATCACGGTGTGGGGCACCTCCTGCTGCACCATTTCCCAGGCGGTCAGGCGCGCGCCCTGGTTGCGGGGGCGAGTTTCGTCCACCCAGACGTGGATCGGGATGCCCCGCTTTTGCGCTTCGTACATCGGCGCGGTGGCGGTGCCGTAGTCTACGAAGGCCAGCCAGCCGGCGTTGCAGTGGGTGAGGATGTTGACGGTGTCACCCTTCTTCTCGTAGATCTCCTCGATTATCTTCACGCCGTGCTCGCCGATGCGGCGGCAGAACTCGGCGTCTTCGTCGGCGATCTCGGTGGCTACCGCCAAAGCCGCTTTCACGCCCTCGGCGGGGATGGTGGCGCGACTGGCTATCTCGGCCAGCTGGCGCTCGACGGCCCACTCGAGGTTGACCGCGGTGGGGCGCGTTTGCTTGAGCTTTTCACCCGCTGCGCGCAGGTAGTCCATGAAGGTGGCAAAAGAAGACTGCGGGGCCTCGAGCGCCGCTAGGTACATCCCGTAACCGGCGGCGGCCCCGATCAGCCCGGCGCCGCGCAGGTGCATTTCCTTGATGGCGCGGGCCATTTCGTCGGTGCTGGTCAGGTCTTCCACCACGAACTTGTGGGGGAGAGGCCGTTGGTCGATGATCTGTACGACCTTCGGGTCGTCCGGCTTGAGCCAGATGGTGCGGTAGTGTTTGCCGTAGACGTTCACGCTCTATCCCTCCTTCTTGCCCGCAAAGACGATGTTGAAGACCAACGCCACGAGCAAGATGATTCCGGTAATCAGGGTCTTCATGTAGATGTCCACCGAGATTTGGTCCAGTCCGTTGCGCAGCACGCCCAGGATCAGCAGACCGATGACGGTCTGGGGGATGCCGCCAATGCCGCCAAAGAGCGAGGTGCCGCCGAGGACGACCGCGCCGATGGCGTCGATCAGCATGCCGTCGAAGGCGGTGGGGGTGGCGCTGCCGAGGCGGCCGATGCCCACCACGCCGGCGAGGCCGGCGGTAACCGCGGCAATGACCATCACCGCGGTGACGATGCCCTTGGTGTTGACGCCGGCCAGCTCCGCCGCTTTGGGGTTGGCGCCGGTCATGTAGACGTAGCGGCCGAAGCGGGTGTAGCGCAGAATCAGGTGGCCCGCCAGCAAAGTCAGCGCGGCGACGATCACCAGCCACTTGATGCCGAAGATGCGACCGCTGCCGAGGATGTTGGCCAGCGGCGGCAGGTCGAAGATGATACGGCCGTGGGTCAGCCAGAGGCTGAGGCCGGAGGCGATCAGCGACATCGCCAGGGTGACCATGAACGAGGGGATTCCCAGCCAGGCAGTGCCGACGCCGTTGATGACGCCCAGGAAGGCCGCCGCCAGGAGGGCCACCAGGATGGGCCAGGGCTGCGCCATGTGGGCGGCGGTGTAGTAGGCGGCAACGACGCCGGTGAAGGTGGCCATGTAGGAGACCGAAAGGTCTATCTGGGCGGTGAGCAGCACGAAGGTGATACCGGTGCCCATGATGGCCAGGAGCGAGACCTGGTTGAGGATGTTCCCCATGTTCTCGAGGGTCAGGAAACTATCGGAGTAAACGGAGAAGAACAGAAAGAGAACCAGCAAGGTCCATACCGGAGCGTACTCGCGGCTCTTGGCCAGGAACGCCCGCAGCTTGCTGGGTGGTTTGGTCGTTTCAGCGGATTTTTGCGCCATGTTTCACCTCACTAAGCCGGTTGCTCCACCATCTCGCCGGCGGCGGCGGCTAGCAGCATTTCTTTTGTGACCTGCTGGTCCACGAACTCCTCGACGATCCGGCCCTTGGCCATTACCAATATCCTCTCGGCCGCGGCCAGGATGGTCTCGGGCTCGGAAGAGATGAGCAGCACCCCCACGCCGGCGGCGCTCATTTCCTTGAGGATGTGCATCACTTCTTCCTTGGCGCCCACGTCCATACCGCGGGTCGGCTCGCTGACCACGAAAACCTTGGGCAGTTCCACGAGCCAGCGGGCAATGGCTACTTTTTGTTGGTTGCCGCCGCTCAAGAACACCACCTCTTTGAGCGGGTCGGGCGGCCTTACGCCGACGCGGTGGATGACCTCGTCGGCTACCTTGACCTCCTTGGCCACCGAGGGCACGAAGCCGGATATATGGGCCAGCCAGGGAAGCGATATGTTCTGGTAAATCGGTTTTTCCAAAAAGAGACCGCTGCGGCGTGAGGGGGGCACGTAGGCCACGCCCCTGTCTATGGCCCGGCGCGGGTTGCCGCGGAGGGGCTTGCCGCTAAGGACCATCTCGCCGGAGGTTGGCTTGAGCAGGCCGTAGAGGGCCTCGCCGAGCTCGAAGTGACCGGAGCCGATGAGGCCGTAAAGGCCGAGGATCTCGCCGGCGTGCAGCTCGAAACTGACGTCTTCGAAGGCGCGGGGCTTGCTCAGCCCGCGGACCGTCAGAACCGGCTCGCGCAGCTCGTGGGTGTCTTCCACCTCGCGGGCCCCTATGTATGACTCTTCGAAGAACTCGGTTTCTTTGCCCAGCATCAGCCTGACCAGCTCTTGCTTGTCAGCGTTCTTTGCTTTTAGTGTTGTTATCTTTTCTCCGTCGCGCAGCACCGTAATGCGGTCGGCGACCCAGGTGACCTCCTCGAGGAAGTGAGAGATGTAGACCACCGACTTATCGCCGCCCTCTACCAGATTGCGGGTCAGCTCCAACAGGCGATGCGTTTCCATGGGGCTGAGGGCGCTGGTCGGCTCGTCCATGATGATTAGTTGCGCCCCCGAGGTGATGGCGCGGGCGATTTCCACCAATTGGTGAACGCCCAAAGGGTAGCGGTCGAGGGTGTCGCGGACGTTGACGTGCTCGAAGCCCAGCTCGGCTAGGCTGGCCTCGGCCTCGCGGAACATCCGCGGCCAGTCCACCACGCCGCCCTTCAGCGGTTGCCGACCCAAGAAGATGTTCTCGGCCACCGTTAGCTCGGGCATCACACTCAGCTCCTGGTGGATCATGGCGATGCCCAGGTCGAGGGCATGGCGGGGCCCCTTCAGCCGCACCGGGCGGCCGCGCCAGCGCATCTCGCCCTCGTAGTCGGTGATGACGCCGGCGAGGATCTTCATCATCGTCGACTTGCCGGCGCCGTTCTCGCCCACCAGGGCGTGCACCTCGCCGGGGCGAACCTCGAAGTCGATCCCCTTGAGGGCGTGGATGCCGCCGAAGCGCTTGGAGACGTTTATCAGATTAAGTAGCGGGGTTGTCGTATCCATGGCGTTGGGGGCGCCCCCCGCCAGCGGGGGGCGCCATCGTTGCGACTAGGCCAGGTAGTGCTTTTCTTCCCAGAGGAGGCCGGGGCCGGCGCCGATGCCGTAACCCTTGAGCAGCCAGGGCTTGTCGGTCTTCTCGTGCTTCATCGGCGGCAGAATAACCGGACCATCGGCGAGGATGAACTCGGGCACGTCCTTACCCGGGACTTCCTTGAGCATGGCGGCGTAGTAGCCGGCCACCAGCGCGCCCCAGTGGATGCGGGCGGCGGAGTTGCGGGCGGTGGCGTGCATCTTGCCGTCGAGGACCGCCTGCACCGCGGGGGGCATGCCGTCGATGCCGCCGATGACGATCTCCTTCTCACGGCCGGCGTTCTTGATGACGTGGTAG
The DNA here is from genome assembly GCA_027023115.1 of Thermaceae bacterium. GTDB lineage: Bacteria > Deinococcota > Deinococci > Deinococcales > Marinithermaceae > Oceanithermus. The sequence continues at coordinate 2,261 of JALVWZ010000404.1, read as the reverse complement.
GCGGCCAGGGCCATGTCGTCGTTGTGGAAGAAGGCGGCGTCGATTTTCTTATAGCGGTTGAGGAGGTTCTCCCACAGCTGGGCGACCTTGGCGACGTCCCAGTCGGCGGGCGAGGTGTCTAGCACCTTGATGTCGGGGTACTTCTTGACGACGTTCCAGAAGCCCTGGGCGCGGCCCTGGGCGCCGGTGTGGCCCAGCGAGCCCTGGGTCATGATGATGTTACCCTTGCCGCCAATGGCGTCCACCAGCGCCTGGGTTACCTGCTCGCCCATCCAGACGTTGTCGGGGGCGATGAAGGTATGCTGCTTGATCGAGCCCCAGGGAGCCAGCATGGTGTCCATGGCGATGACCGGGATGCCCTTGCTGATCATCTTGTTGACCGGCTCTACCAGCGAACCGATGGAGAGGGGCTGGATGGCTACGAAGTCCCAGTCTTTGGAGGCCATGGCGTCCACAGCAGCGCGCTGCTTGGCGACGTCGAGCTGGCCGTCGTACCAGTGGATCTCCACGCCGAGCCACTTGCCCCACTGCTCGACGGTGTCCTTACCCTGGGCGCACCAGGTAGCCTGCAGGCCGGCGTTGGAGAAGGCGGCCTTGAGGGGGCGGTTCTTGCCGCTGGCGGCGCGGACGGTCTGCAAGAAGGCGGGGCCGGCGGCGATGCCCATCGAAGCCAGGGCGCTCTTGATCATGAATTCTCTACGGCTAATATCCGGTTTGCTCATAGTTTTTGCTCCTTATCTAGCACTAGCGTGCGTAAGACTGCTGGATGGCTTGGGTTCCGTGGGTTGGTTTTTGCTAGCTGCTATCACCTCCCTTCTTCACAGTGTCTTTCTTGACAACGCTTCCCAGATGCGGCGCTCGTCGGCGTCGGCGGTGTCGAGGTGACGCATGCTGAGGGCAACGTAGAGCGTTTCGATGATGGCGATCTGGGCGATGCGCGAAGAAGTTGCCTCCGGGCGCAGCTCGTGGTAGCTGGAGTACAGGGTAACATCGGCCTCGTGGGTGATGGGTGAGGAAAGCGAGCCGGTGAGGGCAATCGTGGCGGCTCCGTGTTTGCGGGCTTCCTCGAGCGTCAGCACCGGGTCTATGGACGCACCGGTCTGCGAGATGCCGATGACCACGTCGCCTTCGCCGAGCAGGGCGGCGTGCATTACCTGCAGGTAGGAGTCGGTCTGGACCCAGACCGGCAGGTTGAGGCGGAAGAGGCGGTTGTAGAGTATTTGCGCCAGCGGTGCCGAGGTGCCCACCCCGATTATCAAAACCCGCTGGGCCTGGTTGACGAGGTTCACGGCGCGCTCGAGAGCGCCCATGTCGAGCTCCTGCAGGGTCTCGAGGAGGGCGTTGTTGGCGGCTGCGAAGATCTTTTGGGCTATTTCCTTGATGCTGTCGTGGGGGTCCACCGAGCCCTGGATGAACTGCACCGGCGAGGCGAGGTCTTGGGTGAGGGCCACCTTGAAGTCGAGGTAGCCCCGGTAGCCGATGGCGCGGCAGAAACGCAGTACCGAGGGGTCGCTTACCCCGGCGTGCTGCGCCAGACGGGCCATGGGCATGTGAATCACCTCTTCCGGGTGCTCGCGCACGTAGTCGGCCACCCGCCTTTCCGAGGGGGAAAGTTTGTCGTAGAAGCTGTTGATGCGGGTGATCACGCGAGCATTGGTGGTCATCTAATGTAGCCTCACTACCTAACCATTGTAGTGTGTGTACTGGCGCTTTGACAAGGCTTCGCAATCGCCGCTCGTAAAAGTTCGTCGCCCGGGATTCATACCGACCAGGCTGCACGCCGCCGGCGGGTATTGACTGGGTTATCGCATACTTCCTCCGCCCTGCGCCTACGGAAGACGTGTCCTGCAGGCGCGGGCCCGGTGCCGCGGTAGGCTTTGGGGGTGGAACTGGACCAGGCCTTTCCACCTTCGCGGGCGGCTCGTTTGCTGGAGCGCGAGAACCGCTTCGTGGTGCGCGCTGCTGCCGCGGGAGGCGAGATGCGCCTGCACCTGCCCAACACCGGCCGCCTCGAGTGGCTCAGGCCGGGAACCAGGTTGCGCTACCTGCCGCGGGCGGGCGGGCGCACCGCCGGCCGGGTGCTGCTGGCGCACGCCGGTGCGGCTTGGGCGCTGCTCGACTCGGCCTTCGCCGAAGCGGCCCTGCCGCGCTTGGTGGCGCACTGGGGCTGGCGCTGGCGGGCCGCGCAACCGCGCCTTGGCGGGAGGCGGCTCGACGGGCTGGTGGTGGACGAAGCAGGCCGGGAGCGCTATCTGGAGATG
>JALVWZ010000403.1 GCA_027023115.1 Thermaceae bacterium | reverse complement strand
GTAGCCAGCCGCGGCGGAAACGACCACCGGGTCGCGCAACAGGCTGGCCGCGGCGGAAAGGTCCACTAACCAGGGTCGCGCGAGGGTGACGGACAGGGTGGGGTCGTAGGGGCTTTCGGGGGCGGCGCGGTAAGTGAGCGACGCGGCGGCGGAGCTCGAAAGGCGGCCCTCTTCTATATAGCGCTGGTCGTCGGGCGCGTAGGTTCGCAGCCGCTGCACGACTGCGTAAGGCAGGGTCAGGGTAAAACCAAGCTCCATGCGCTCGCTCGCATCGTACTGCAGGCCCAGGCTGGGGCTGAAGGCGTGCCGCGCAAGCCGCTCGGTATAGGGGCGGCCGTCGTCGTCTATGTCGAACACCTGGCCGCCTCCGGGGTTGTAGTCCATAGAAAAAGAGAGCGAGAAGAGGCCCGGAGAGCGTTCGGGGCGCTTGAGCGGGTCCACCGGCTCGGGAAGGGAACCGGACTGGGCCAGAGAAGGCTGGGCGAGCGAACCGGCCAGTAGCAGAATGCCGGCGAGCACTAGCCGCGCCACCGCTCCCCTCGCGGCCACAAAACGCCCGGGGGCGCGGCGGCCCGCGGCCAAGCTGGCGGGCCTGCGCTCGTTTTGCGGGGGCACTGCCGCTGTTGGGTGTTCGCGATATGTAACGGCGGGTGAAAGCGGGGGCATTTTCGACGTTTCGTTGCTGCAACTCATGGCAACCTCCTGCGCAGGGCGCGCAAACGCGCCAGCTCCCGGGCGGCCCAGGTAAGCTCGCCGGTCTGGAGCGTGCGGACTTTTTGTAGCTGGGCCTGGCTCTTGGGAACGGCCAGCAAGATCACACCCGAGAAGCCTTTGAAGGTCACCAGCTCCGAGAGGGGCATAATGCGGCGACCCCAAGAAGGATCGGCCAGAATAACTTGGGTAGGGCCGCCCCCTGGAGGGTCGAGCACGCCGGTAATCACCAAAAAGTGGAGCTGGGGCTTGGTCACGTGTCCCACCACCGGCAGGCCGCCCCGGCGGAAGTAGTCGGCCAGTTGTTCCAAGTTCACCCGGTAAGCCTTGACGGTGTAGCCCCTTTGCTCGAGGGCGCGCTTGAGCGAGAGCGCGGTCAGCCCTTTTAGCGGGTCCTTCCCCGAGGCCTGCGTTTCGGCGAAAGCCACCTCCAGCACGTCCTGCTCGCTGGCCGGATCGCCGTAGTAGTAGGTGAGCAGGGTAGAGGTAGCAGCCGCCCCGCAGGTGTACCAGTCGGCTTGGCCGGTGACGTGGGCGTAGCGGAGGTGGCGATAAGGGGTTGATTGGCCCTCAGACAATGCACCCCTCGTTGCCACCAAAAACAATAAACCGGCGATAAATGCTGCCCTTAGCGTTGTCGCATATACAGCTATTTTTAGATGCGCCCCCTTCCTCATAGAGGATCACTCCACCAATGGTCCTAACTACATGATTGTAAGTTATGAGGATATACCTTCTATTTTGTAATATGGCGTCTTTTTACTATCATATCCCATATCCTAATAATGACATCTAGCAATATTATTGTTATAGCTATTGATATTAATACTGCAAAAGTAGAGAACAGCCAATTGGCAGCATATCGTTCCCACATGACATAACTGATCATTCCTAATGTAAACATTACTATTGCTGCCCTATTTGCTATATCTGTTACACAAGATTGCTTGTTTGGAAAACACATTAATAGGATTGTTGTTAACCCTATAATTATGTTCCTCAATATAGTACGCGTATCGTGCTGATTGGCGGTAGGGAGCATAACTCCCGCCACGATCAGCAAAAGACCAAAAAGCATTTGTATCCAGGCCATGGTAGTTTCATACACCTCTCTGATGTAGGGCTGGGATGGGCTCGAGGTTGGCTATTCCCACTACTTAACCCATCCCAGCCCCGGTCTTACTCTAAACTAAGGCGCTGCGATTCCAAATGCGGTTTGCGCTACACCAAATAAAAACTGGCCCATACCGATGAATACACCCGTCACATTATTAGTTTCAGCTGCCTGGACCGCACTCTTAAAGCCATTAACTGTATTAAAAACACCACTACCGATCAGCCAGAAGTCTAATTCTCCCGTGGTGTCTTTCAAATCGTCCGTCTGCAACAACTCCCCTTGGGGTAATACTACTTGCACAACTTTCTGCTGCTCAGGAGTTGGCGCCTTCGTCTGCTGCCCCGCCGCCATCACCGGGGCCGTGCCCAGCAGCACCAAGCCGAGTGAGATTACCAATGTCATCAGCTTCTTCATAGTATCTCTCTCCTTTCGTTATTTGAAGGGTGGGTGCGTATTGGAATTATGTTGTGCCCTTCTATTGGAAGGGTAGCAAGGTAAGCCCCCCCCCCTGCCAAGGGCATATGTCCTGGTTCCAGACTTGGTGCTAGCGCCTGTAGGGTCAATCAGCTTTTTACTATGCGCGTGGGTCATTTCTATGACAATCGCGCTTGCCGCTGCCCGAAGCGGGGCACCGCCGCAGTGCGCTGCAGCTTTTTGGTGGCGGCGATAGCTCAACCAGTAAATCTGCCCACTTTTGTTTCGGCGTGTATGCGGCTGAGAGAGTTGTCAACAGCGCGTGCCATACTGGTCTTCGCTCGCCGGTTTTTGGGCAGTGCACCCGGTTTAATCGAGCTTGAAGGTCAAAGAAGTGCCGTCGGCCAGGTAAAAGCCGCCACGCGCCGGCTCGTCTGCGAACCAGCCCAGCAGGTTGCCCTCGAAGTCGAAACGCGCCGAACGACCCGGCTCCAGAATGTAGGCGTAGTAAGTAATGGGCAACGACTTTGCCATGCCGCTCTCTTGATAGCGGCGCGCGTGGTAGCGTACCAACCTGGCGGCACGCTCCAGGTGACGGGGGTGCTCGGCAAAGCCGGGCTCCAGACGGATTAAGCGGGAACCGTAGGTGAGACCTTTGATGAATATCGGCATTTTGCAGCGCTTTTCGTCCAAAACGGCTTCGATCAAGGGAACGAACTTTTTCTCAGACATTTCAGCCCCTTTCCGGCGGTTCCCCTGAGCCCAAAAAGAACCGCCCTCAGGCGGCTAAAGCAAAGATGCGCGGTTGACGATCTCGCTTTAGCTGCATTTATAACGCGCCCGCAAGCTGAGCTCAAATCGGCGCTCCTTAGATGTACCGCATATCAAACCGTTAGTCAATCTTTGTATCTGATCATCACGCCGATTGGCTGCAGAGCCGCCCCATACCGGAAACCGGACGATGTGAGGTAGGGAAAGGTCGGGCGCTCTACCCCGCGTTGAAGGAACTCTTTCTTCCCAGGACGGGGCTCGTTGTCTTGGTATAGCTGCCGCCGGCAACAATCCGTGGGTGGCGCCATGCTCCGGTCGCACTAAGCAAAAGTCTTTCGCACCTATAAGCGGTTGGAATGGAGGTTTTTAGTGCTCAGGGCGCGGTTTACAGCCGGCGGCGGCTTCTATTTGTCCCGCTCCACCAAGCCCCTCAGAAGCTGAATCGCGGCGGCGGCGGCCTCCTGGTCGGGAAGGCCGGCAAAGGCGTCTTCGAGCTCGGCCAGGGCTGCGGCGGCTTTTTCCTCCGCCAGCTGGCGGGCGCGGCGGACCGCCCCCGAGGCCAGAATGCTCTCGTGGAGCCAGGCCACCTCCGCGGCGGTCTTTCGTTCGCGCGGTTTGCGCAGTATCTCCTCGGCGCGCGCCCGGTCGGCGGCGGCGGCCGCGGAGAGGAAGTCGATCAGGATCATGGTCCTCTTGCCTTCCCAGAGGTCACCGGCTATCTCCTTGCCGTAAGCGCCGTGGTCGCCTTCCAGGTTGAGGACGTCGTCGATTATCTGGAAGGCCGTGCCCAGCTCGAGGCCGGCGGTGCTGAAGGCGGGGTGCGGCAGGGTGCCGGCGGAGAGGGCGCCCAGACGCAACGGGGCGACGCCGGTGTAGTAGGCCGCCTTGCGCTCGACCATTTCCAGGTAGTCGGCGGCGCTAAGGTCGAAGCGACCTTCCAGGATCCAGCTCAGGTCGAGGTGCTGGCCGCTGGCGGTCGTTTCGACGAGCCGGGTGAACTCTTCCAGAACCTTGCGACGCGCCCCGGCCTCCACCAGCACCCGCCACATGGCCGCGTGCAGGCCGTCGCCGGCGTTGAGCGCCAACGGCATGGGGAAGAGCCGGTGCAACGCCGGCTCACCGCGGCGCTCTTCCGAATCGTCCTCGATGTCGTCGTGGATGAGGACCCAGTTTTGGAATAGTTCGATTGCCGCCGCCGCCGGCAGGGCCGCCGTGTCGTCGCCGTAGGCACGGGCGGTAAGGATTACCAGCTGCCCGCGCAGCATCTTGCCGCCGCGGCGCGGGTATTCACGCAACATGCGGGCGTACTGGTCGAGCTCGGGCCGACCCGCCTGTTCCGGCTGCGGCAAAACTTCGAGTACGGCTCGCTGTATCTTCTCTACAAGCTGGTTCACGGATCTATCTTAACCCCCGGTCAGCTATTGCTACCCTTATTACTATAATCTTCTATGAACCTCTGCCACGGCTCGTGCCCTGCCCGCCGTGCCTCGGCCAGGGCCAGTTCGCGGTAGCGCTCTTCGCCCGTTGCCGCGGCCAGCGCCCAAAGGGCGCGGCTGGCGGCATAGGGGTCGTGCTCGCGGCGAGCGTCTTTGAAGGCCTTCTCGGCCAGCTCGCGCGCTTTGTCCCGGTAGCCCCAGGCGGCGTGCGCCTCGGCCAGCAGCGCCAGCGTCAGCGGCGAAAAGCTGCGACCCATGATCTCGTGAATGCCCAGCGCCTCGCCCAAAGCATGTACCGCCTCGCGTGGGTTGCCGAGGCGTGTGAAAGCCTCGCCCTTCAGCATCAAGGCGGCTATCGCCAGTTCGCCGTCGCTGCTTTTTTCAGCAGCCTCGTAGGCCTCCGTGGCTAGCCGCAGCGCCGTTTCCGCGTCGCCGGCGAGCACCGCGTAGCTGCCCCGGTGAATGGCCGCCCAAAGGCCCACCGGCCCCCCTTCGGCCTCGAGCGCCTTCAGCATCTCCAGTGCCCGTTCCGTCTCACCGGCGCGCAGCAACGCCGCCGCCAAATTGAGGCGGGCCCGCGGCCACAGCTCGGCCGGTAATTTCTCCAACACCGCCTCGATGACCCGGGCGGTGTCGGCCGGACGCCTAGCCCGCCAGTAGACGTCGGCCAAGTCTAGCGCCGCCGCCGGCTCGTAAGGGTAAGAACCTTCGACGCCGCGCAGCAGCGCCACCGCCGCCTCGGCCGCCCCCTGGTCGAGCATGGCCGCCGCCTTGCCGATGGCGGTGCCCCAGAGGGCGTGCAAGAGGGCCTGCCTTTCTTCCTCGAGCCACTTTTGAAAGGCGGGCAGCTCGCTTTTGAAGCCCGGCGCCAGCTCGCCGTAGCGGGAGGCGGTCTTTTCCCAGTCGCGGTAGGCGTCTTCCCAAAACTCCACCACGTCGCTGGCGGCATTTAGCCGCAGGCGGTCGTCTTCTTCCTCGAGCACCGCCTCGTAGGGGCTGCCCTTAACTGCTGCCAGCGCCACCGCCAAGTCTCCCACCAGCGGCTCGATTTCTTCCTTGTCGCGCCAGCCCGGACGCGCCAGCAGATAAACGACCAGTTCCGCGCCGGGACTCGGCGGCAGTTCCGGTAACTCCCCCAGCAGCTTTACCTTCAGTCTTTCCACGGCTCTACTTCTTTGTAGTAGAGCAGGGCCGAGTACTCGGCCACGCGTCCGGAGTGGGCGGTCGAAAAGAGTACCTCGACAAGAATGGCGTCTTCGGGCAGGTCAGCGACCGCCTGGTTCAGGCGCTCTTGGAAGAGCTCGGGGTCGGTCCCTGTTACCAGGCGAAAATGCACCTCTTTCATGCCTTCACCATACCCGAAGCGGGGCGCCGAGTAGCAAGAAGCGCCGACGTTACCAAATCGAGTAAGATAAAAGCAATATGGGGGAATATCAAGCAAAGCTCCGTGAGCTGACACAAGACGAGGTGGTATCGCAGCTGGAGGGGGACGGCGGCCTGCTGGCGCTGACCCGCTCCGAGCTATTCTTCATCGGCCCCGAGGGCGCCCAGCGCGCCACCTTGCGGGAAATAAAGAAGGTGGTTGGCGGCAAAGGGGGCGTCTTGCAGGTCGTTGGTGAATCCGGCCCGCTCATCGAGGCCCCGGTGCAGGCCTTCCAGGTAGACGAGCTGCGCCTCTTCTTCGAATCGGTCAAGACCTACGTCGCCCGCAGCCAAAAGCAGCCTGCTCCACCTCCACCGCCGACCGAGCCGGAGATGGCCCCGGAACCGGACTTAACCCCGGCTCCCCAGCCGGAGCCGGCCCCACCGCCACCGCCGCCACCACCACCTCCAGAAGAGGCCAGCGAGCCGGTAACTCTGGACGAAGAGCCCGACCTGCCGCCGCCCATCACGCCGCCCGAGGAACCGGCCGCTCCGGCCGAGATTTACGCCGACGAACCAACGCCACCACCACCTCCGCCGCCGGCGCGCAAGAAGAACGCGGTGACCGGCCTGCTGCTCAAGCTGACC
>JALVWZ010000402.1 GCA_027023115.1 Thermaceae bacterium | reverse complement strand
GTCGCTATACCTATCTTCAATATAGAGGCCACTATCTTTGGCGGCTCTCTCCTGAGCGTCGCCCTTTTTGGGAAGAGGTATGTAGTCATCATCCCATACCGGCGCCTTGGTGTACTCGGGGTCGGTGTAAGGGGGAAAGTTATCCGGCGGCGCAGGAGTGCGCACCGCCTTTCTGCGAGCTTTGTTCCAGTAGTAGAAAGCCGGAGTGCTGGAAAGGCAGCTCTTCTTGTCAGAGCTTTCGCGAGTGCAGCCGGCACTGGTCACTTCGTCGCCAAACCAGGGGCGATCGATAAAGTTGAAGTGCTCGTTGGTATGGACGGGTCCGTCAAACAGGGTGCCGTTATAGAAGAAGACCCTACTGGCGTGGCTGCTACGGCCTGCCCGTTGGTAATTAGTAAAGGACATGTAGTGAGAAAAGCTCGGCGGGCTGAGAACTATTTCCAGCTGTCCCGTAAACTCCTTCTTGATTTTGTGGTTAGAGAGCACGGCGCCGCTCTTCTCGACTTTCCCAAGCGAGGTAGCCGTTGCCTTGAAAATGAGATGGACGGCCCCGTCGGTAGTGGCATTGGCCTGCATGGGCACGAAGCCGTATGAAACGCTGTATTTGCTGGAGGCGGAACCAGGTTTGATTGTTTTTTGTACCGTATGCAAGCCTATACGCTCACTCCAGTACTTGTGAGCCTCATACTTATTGCCGGTATCTGGGTCGGTTGGATAGGCATCGGAGTCGGTATAGTCTTCCAATACCTTGTATGGTTCGTTACCGCGGCTCCACCTAACCCGGCTCAGGTCGGCTTTACAAACAACGTGCTTGGTGCCATCCGGGGGGTTGAGAGCTACTCCCCGTCCGCAAAATTTCTGTACATATACTTTAATTTTATTCCAATCCGTACTACTAGGGAAAACCAGCGCCCGGGCCTGGCCGAGAACCGTGGCGATCTCGTTGCCCGTCTTGGGTATTTCGGCGGAAGCTAGCGCCAGGCCCGACTCGGCTGCATACTGGGCTTCCAGCGAAACCTTTTGATCGGTGGTGACCCGCTTGCTGGATATCGAAAGTGAGCTACTGATAGCAATGATGGCGATGAAGAGGACAAGCGCCACCAGCAAGGTGATTATCAAAGCGACACCCTTTTTATTTCCCATATCGCGTCTCCATCTACTAGAAACTGCGTGTCGGCGCCAAGGAACTAGCTATACCGCTTTCATCCTACAATGGTTATTTTGAAACGCAGTACCCACATTTGGGGGTATATAAACCAACGTTCTGTGTGTATGTTACATTCTCGATTTTCGTATACTGGCAGGCATGTCGCAGCTTCTACTGGTCGCGTTGGGGGGGGCTCTGGGCGCCGTGGCGCGCTACCTGGTCGCCGGCTGGGTGCAGGACGCGGTGGGCGGTATCTTCCCCTGGGGGACGGTGGCGGTCAACCTCCTGGGCAGCTTTTTGCTTGGCTTCGTCTTGCAAGCAAGCCTGGCCGGAAGCGTTAGCACCGAATACCGTTTGCTGCTGGCGGTCGGCTTCTTGGGCGCGTTTACGACCTTCTCGACCTTTGCCTACGAGTCGCTGGAGCTGATGCGGACCGGTATGGGGCCCCAGGCTCTGCTCTACGTAGGGGTTAATCTAATAGCAGGACTTCTGCTAGTTGCCTTGGGCATGGCGGGTTTTGACGCCTGGCGAGGGTAGTTGAAAGGAGTGGGCGCATGACGCTATCGGGAACGGCGCTTCTAGCCAGGATCTTCCTGGGGGAGGGGGACAAGATTGGTAGCAGGCCAGCCTACGCGGCCATAGTAGAGGAGGCGCGGCGGCGCAGTATCCGCGGCGCTACGGTCCTCAAGGGCATCATGGGTTATGGAGCCGGCAGCCGCATTCACACTGCCGCCGTACTGCGTCTTTCCGAAGACTTGCCGGTGGTCGTGGAGCTGGTGGACGAAGAAGCCCGCATTCGCGGCCTCCTACCGTGGCTCGAGGAAGTCTTGGGCGGCGGACTGGTGACTCTCGAGAAGGTCGAGGTCATCCGCTACGAGTCCGGCCACCGACAATGACGCCATTTTGGACGGTAATATGAACATGCAAGAAGGCTCATGGAAGGGAGGAAATATGCGCATTAAAAAGATTATCGGGTTCATACTGGCGTTCACGGTCGCTTCGCTGGCTCTGGCGATAACCCCCGACGATTTGGTCGTCTACTGGCTGGGCAAGACCCCGGCGCCGGCGCCGGCGGTGAAGACCATAGACGAAGGGCTGGCGTTCCAGGCCAAGTTCGTGGCCGGGCTCGAGCCCATCGTGGGCAAGCCGGTCGGCTACAAGGTGGGCTTGACCAGCAAGGCGGTACAGGAGAGGTTTGGGGTCCACCAACCCCTGCGCGGCGTGCTGCTCGAGGGAATGCTACTAGCAAACAACGCCGTGGTCCCGGCCAAGTTCGGCGCTATTCCAATCGCCGAAGCCGACCTGCTGGTGCGCGTCAAGGACGCCGGCATCAATGCGGCCAAGACTCCGGAAGAGGTCGTGAAGCACATAGACCAGGTCATTCCCTTCATCGAGCTGCCCGACTTGATGCTCAAGAAGGGGCAGCCACTCAACGGCGCCACCATAACCGCCATCAACGTCGGCGCCCGCCTGGGCGTTTTGGGCGACCCGATAGCGGTCGAACCGACGCGCGACTTCGCCCGGGCTATGGCCGAGATGCAGGTCTTCGTTTCGGTGAACGACAAACTGGTAATGAAGGTGCCGGGTAAGGCCATTCTCGGCAACCCGCTCAACGCCGCCGTCTGGCTGGTGCAGGACCTGGCCAAACATGGTCAGGCGCTCAAGGCGGGCGACCTGATCAGTCTCGGCAGCTTCGGCAAGCCGCTGCGCCCCCAAGCCGGCCAGAAGATGTGGGTAGGTTACACTTTTGGCAACTGGGGCGGCGAAGTAAAGGTCTCTTTCAAGTAGCCCCACGCCTCTAGCGCGGCGGGCGTGCGCCCGCCGCTTCTTCCTTGCCGGTCTTACGCCGCCTTAAAAGTGGGCTGGTAGCATGGAAGCGTGATAGACCCCCAGCTACAACGCCTGGCGGCGGAGGCGCGCGCCCTGCTCGGCGACGGTCTGGACGTGCTAGCCCGCGCCGGCGCCGAGACCGGACCACTCAAGCAGGCTCTGCAAGACCTGGACGGCCCCTTCCTGCTGGTCGTCGCCGGCGAGTTCAACAGCGGCAAGTCGAGCCTGCTCAACGCCTTACTCGGCAAGGAGCTCTTGCGCGAAGGGGTTACGCCCACCACCGACAAGATACAGCTCATCGCCTACGGCGAAGAATCGCGCAGCAAGGTGCTGGAACCGGGTCTCATCGCCCTCTACCTGCCGCATCCGCTGCTGAAAGACGTTCACCTGGTGGACACGCCCGGCACCAACGCGGTGCTAAAAAACCACCAGGTGCTCACGGAGCGCTTTCTGCCGCGGGCCGACCTGATACTCTTCACCACCAGCGCCGACCGCCCCTTCACCGCCAGCGAGCGCGACTTCATCGATCTGATCCGCGACTGGGGCAAAAAGCTAGTGCTGGTGGTCAACAAGCTCGACCTCCTTTCCGAAGAGGAAGCCGCCGAGGTTCTGGAATTCGTGCGCCATCAGGCAAAGCAGAGCCTGGGCCTCGAGGCTCCGGTATTCGGGGTTTCGGCGCGGCGGGCGCGCCGCGGAGAAGACGGCGGTATAAAGCAGCTGGAAAGTTACATCGAGCGGGTCTTGCACGAGGAAGCGGCCCGCATCAAGCTGGGCTCGCCGCTGGGGGTGCTACGCCGCTTGCTGCAAGATGCGGAAGCGGAGGTCAAGGAAAAGCGGGAGCAGCTGGAGCGCGACCGCGAAACCTGCGCCCGCCTGGAAGCCCTGCTACAGCGTCACCAACGCCGCGTCCGCGAGGAGTTCAACGGACAGACCGCGCAGATAGAAGCGGTAATCGGCCAGGTACGCCGCCGCGCCGCCGCCTGGCTCGACGACACCCTGCGCCTGGGACGCATCTTCGACCTGCTCAACGCCAGCAAGGTTCAAAAATCGTTCGAAGAGCAGGTCATCGGGCAGGCCCACCGCGAGCTCGAGCGGCAGATCCAAAGCAGCCTCGCCTGGCTGGCCCGCTCCGAACGGGACCTGCTGGCGAGCGCCCTCGACCTGCTGCGCAGCACCGGCCGCGGCCCCGCCGCGAGCGAGGGCGAACCAGAGCTGGCAAACGAAGTAATGGAAGCCCTTGGCAAGTACGACCCCGAGGTGGAAGCGCGCGACCTGCAGGCCATGCTCAGCCGCGCCCTGCAACACACCGCCCTCGCCGAGCTGGGTGCGGTGGGTCTGGGCGCCGGCCTGGCGGTGGTCCTCCATGGCCTGGCCGCCGACGTTACCGGCATTACCGCCGGGCTGATGGCGGCGGTGCTGGGCCTTTCCATACTGCCGCGGCGCAAGAAGGCCGCCCAGCGGCGGATAGACGCCGGCCTGGACCAGTTGCAAAGCGAACTCCAAAGCGGCCTGCAAGCCACTCTGAACGGCGAGCTGGAGCGCGCTGCCGACCGCTTCCGCGCCCTCTACCGCGACCACTGTGAAGAACTCGACCAGGCAGCGCAAGAAACCCTGGCCTTGCAGCAAAAGCTGACCGAGCTAGAAAACCGCAGCGCTGCTCTGCTCGAGGAGCTAAAGTCTCAGTAGCGGAGACGAACGCCACGCCTAACGGGCTGCAGCCCGGTATCATAAAAACGTTATGGCCGACAACACCCGCGCCTGGATGGAAGAACTCATCGCCGAGATGGAGGAGCGCCGCAAGCAGGTCCAGCAGGGCGGCGGCCCCGAACGCATCGAGAAACAGCACCGGCAGGGCAAGCTGACCGCCCGCGAGCGGATAGACAAACTACTCGACCCGGGCACCTTCGTGGAACTCGGCACCTTCGTGGAGCACATCGAGACCGAGATGATGAAGGGGGTAAAGGCCCCCGGCGAGGGCGTAGTTACCGGCTACGGCAAGATAGACGGCCGCACCGTCTTCGTCTTCAGTCAGGACTTTACCGTCCTCGGCGGCTCGCTCGGCAAGATGCACGGCCGCAAGATAGCCCAGGCGATGGACATGGCCGTCAAGGTGGGCGCTCCCATCGTCGGCCTCAACGACTCGGCCGGCGCGCGCATCCAGGAGGGGGTAGACAGCCTTTCCGGCTACGGCGAGGTGTTCTACCGCAACTCCGTCTACTCGGGGGTAGTGCCGCAAATAAGCGCCATTCTCGGCCCCTGCGCCGGCGGCGCGGTCTACAGCCCGGCGATTACCGACTTCGTCCTGATGAGCCGGGGCAGCAGCTACATGTTCATCACCGGACCCGAGGTCATCAAGACGGTGACCCGCGAAGAGGTGAGCTTCGAGGAGCTGGGCGGGGCCGACGTTCATACCGCCAAGAGCGGCGTGGCCCACCTGGAGGGCAAGGACGACGAAGAAGTGCTGGTGCTGGTGCGTAAGATTCTCGGCTACCTGCCCTCGAACGCCCGTGAAAAACCTCCCCGGCGTCAAACCGACGACCCCGAAGACCGCCCCGCCACCGAGCTGCTCGACATGGTCAACCCCGACCCGCGCCGCCCCTATAACATGCACCAGGTCATCCGGGCGTTGGTGGACGAGGGCGACTTTCTGGAAATCCAGCCCGCATGGGCCCGCAACATCATCGTCGGCCTGGCCCGCTTTGGCGGCCAGCCGGTGGGCATCGTCGCCAACAACCCGCGCTTCATGGCTGGCGCCCTCGACATAGACGCCGCCGACAAGGCCGCCCGCTTCATCCGCACCATGGACGCCTTCAACCTGCCCATCGTGACCTTCGTGGACGTTACCGGCTTCTTCCCAGGGGTCACCCAGGAACACGGCGGCATCATCCGCCACGGCGCCAAGCTGCTCTTCGCCTACGCCGAGGCGACCGTGCCCAAGATTACCCTCATTACCCGCAAGGCCTACGGCGGCGCTTACCTGGCTATGAACTCGCGCGACATGGGCGCCGACGTGGTGCTGGCCTGGCCCACCGCGGCGGTGGCGGTGATGGGGGCCGAGGGCGCGGCCAACATCGTCTACCGCCGCGAGATCAAGGAATCGGCCAACCCCGAGGCTACCCGCGCCGAGAAGATCAAGCAGTACAAGCAGATGTTCGACAATCCCTGGATTGCCGCCAGCCGCGGCTACATAGACGACGTAATCTCACCCGAGCACACCCGCCAACACCTCATCCGCCACCTGCGCATGCTGGAAGACAAGCACGAGGAACGTCCGTGGAAAAAGCACGGCAACATTCCGCTCTAGACTAGCTGAGCGCAGGGAATACTCGCTCCCTCGAGCCGAAACGCGGCATTCCCGAAAACCACGGTCCACGCGGCTGGCCCCATACCGGATCTTCGACGCCGGACCTAGGCGGCTCTTGGCCGTGCGCAACGCTGGTAACGTCGCTGGCGGGCTCATGGTGATGAGTCCACGCTTTTGCGCTCTCGCTGGGGGCCAACGTCACGGGGCAGTTGCAGACCATAGTGGCCGCAGCACCGTCAAAACTGCTCTTGCCGGCGCTGGTTACTACGAAGAGGTTGCCGAGCCAATACAGGAACGCCTTTCGCCGCACGCTGGCCAAG
The DNA here is from genome assembly GCA_027023115.1 of Thermaceae bacterium. GTDB lineage: Bacteria > Deinococcota > Deinococci > Deinococcales > Marinithermaceae > Oceanithermus. The sequence goes on along the minus strand of JALVWZ010000402.1, from coordinate 18,290 downwards.
ACCCTGCCGCTGCCGCCGCAAAACGCGCACGGGCCACCGCCGGGTGGCTAAGTAAATGCATACGCGCCCCTACGGGTTGCGTCCCACCGGCGCAAGGAGGAAAAGGGCGGCGCGGCACGACTGACGGGCTTTCGCCCTCGAGCCTCTCATCGCTGCATTCTCCCAGAAACGCCGGGCGCCTCCCCGCGCCCCGAAGTGAGCCCCGGCTCGCGAGGTAATACCTGCTGGTTACTGCCCCCGCGCACGCAACAACCACCTCGCGCAAGCCGGCCTGGCCGGATAGAAAACGCCTGCAAAAAGACAGCGGTTTCCTTTTGCCATCTAATACAGATGTTTGAAAGCGATACGGCAAATAGGGCATATAACCCTAGACTTGCTTGCTATAATATTCCCATCTTTGTGTACTATCGGGAGGATATGCAAATGAAAACACTGGCGACCGGCATCAAACTGGTTCTGCTAGCCCTGTTACTCGTTTTGGCCTCGTGCGGCGCTTCAAACTCCAACGGCAACAATGGTGGTGACGGAGGCGGCTCTACTACCGCCCTTACCTGGAACCTGACGCAATTCGGCACCGACGGCTCCGATGCTGGTAAGGCCGCCGCGCCCGACGGCGCCGGCGGCGTTTTCGTTGGCGGCGAAAGCGACAAGGCTCTCGACCCCAGTTACACCCCACAAGGCGGTGCGGACATCTTCCTGGCCCGCTACGACGCTGATCTGCAGAAGATCTGGGTCGTGCAAAAAGGATCGGGGCTCGGCGAAGACGTATGGGCTCTCATAGCCGACCCCAACGGCGGGGTCTGGATCGCCGGCAGCACCGGGGGCGAACTCTACGGCACCCACCAAGGAGTTAACGGTTCTGCTGACGCTTACGTGGCCCACTACGACGTAAACGGGAACCAGCTATGGGCCGACGAGTTCGGCACAAACGAAGACGACGTAGCCACCTCGCTTGCGCCGGGGCCGGAGGACGGTCAAGGAATGTACGTAGGCGGCTATACCCGCGGAGACCTAGCTAACGATGGCTCGGAATATGGCTACTACGATGCCTTCTTGCGCTTTTACCCCTACGACGCAAACAGCGACGGCGACCCGGCAGGCTGGACCATCGAACTGAATGGCGGTAGCCAGGTAAGCGACGGCATAATGGCCCTGGCCCCAGCGCCGGAAGGCGGGGTCTACGCCGCCGGATACACAGAAGGGAGCCTGGCGAGCGGCGTCGCAAACGCCGGCGGCCCCGACGCCTTCGTGATTCGCTTCAAATCCGACGGTACGCAGGCGTGGGCCCGTCAGTTTGGAACCGATGGCAGCGACATCGTATACGCGGCGGTGCCCGCCCCGAACGGCGGGGTCTACCTGGCGGGCACCACCTACGGGGCCCTGGCGAGCGGTGAAGTCGGGGGATGGGCCGACGCCTTCATCGCCCGCTACGACGCGGACGGAAACCAGATCTGGATCCACCAGATCGGGACCAGTGGCACCGAGGAGGGCAAGGCCCTGACCGTCACCCAAGACGGCACCGTCTTCCTCGCCGGCACCACCGACGCCGAGCTGGTAGAGGGAAGGCATTTGGGGTCTTACAACAGGGACGCTTTCATCGCCGTCTACAGCCCGGATGGAACGCTCCTGGCCCTGGGCCAAAACGCATACGAGAAAAATGACGGGGTCCGGGGCCTTGCCCCAGACGGTAACGGAGCCTTCTTGGTCGGGACCGAAGAATACGAAAACCAGTCAGGGGGCACTTCTTCCAACGTCCTTTTGGGCACGGCGAAGCGCCAGTAGCTTCGCCGCCGGTGGTATCTTGAGTTCCTGTGGAAGCGTTTGAGGCGCTGTACCGGGAGCTAGCTCAGTGCCGCCGCTGCCCGCGGCTCTTAGCCTGGCGGGAGGAGGTGGGTCGCAAAAAGCGCCGCGCCTACCTGCAGGAAGAGTACTGGGCCCGGCCCGTTCCCGGCTTTGGCGACCCAAAGGCGCGGATCCTCATCTTCGGACTGGCCCCCGGAGCGCACGGCTCTAACCGTACCGGCCGGATGTTCACCGGTGACGCCTCGGGAAACTTCCTCTACCCCGCTCTCTGGCGCGCCGGTCTGGCCAATCAGCCGCTGGCAAAGAGCCGCGACGACGGGCTCGAGCTGCGCGGAGTCTACATAACCGCCGCGGTGCGCTGCGTTCCTCCCGGCAACAAGCCGACCCGCGAGGAGTTCGCCACCTGCAGCGTCTGGACCGAGCGCGAGCTAGCGCTGCTGCCACAGCTACGGGTATACCTGGCGTTGGGTAAGCTGGCCCACGACGCCCTACTGGAACATCAGGGGCTGGTGCGCTTCCGCTACCGCTTTGGTCACGGGGCCGAGCACCAACTACCAAACGGAATCGTACTGCTCGACAGCTATCACGTCAGCCGGCAGAACACCCAAACCGGCAGATTGACAGAAGAAATGTTCGACGCGGTGCTGGCGCGGGCCGTGGAACTGGCGGGGTTGCGCTGATGGCGCTTGTTTCCAGGCTGCGCCTGGTGCGGCTAGCCAAGGGCCTCTTCCCCGCACTTTGCCGCCCCGACGATGCCTGGGCACTGGCGCGCCTGGGGCCCGACGAGGCGCTTCTTTACCGCGCGATGGACGTTCGCGACCGCGAGCACGGCGTGCTGGTGGCGCGGCGGTTGCTAAAACGCTGGCCCGAGGCTCCCGCCCACGCCGTGCGCGCCGCCATACTCCACGACGCCGGCAAAGCCGTGCGCCCCTACCGCGTTTGGGAAAGGATATACACCGCCCTGCTGGAAAACCGCGCCCCCGACCTGCCGCCCTACCCCCTGAAGAGCGGGCTGGCCGGCGCCTGGCAGGTGCGCCTGTACCACCCCCGCTACGCCGCCGACCGCATCGCCGACGAAGAGGTGGCGGCGCTGGTGCGCGAACACCACGCCCCCCAAAGCCTCTGGGGCAAACGGCTGCACGAGGTGGACGCCGACTACTGAGAAACCCGGAAGGCCGTTTCGGCCCACTTTTTGCCCTCCACGTACAGCTCGACGACGTAGCGCCCCGGTTTTTGCGGTGCGGCCAGGCGCGTTACGTAAGTGAACTCGCCCTGCCGTTGCAAGGGCGCCTTTACGCCGTCAATGAGCAGGTACGGCTCCGCAACGCGCTTTAGGAAACGAGCGGTGAACAGTAGCTCTTCGCCGGGAGCGGCGAAGGCCGGCCGCACCGCCAGCGTGGCCAACCGGCCGGGGCGAACCAACAACATGGCCTCTTGGTAAACCTCGCCAGCGGCGGTCTCGGCTATGACGCGGTAGAAGAAGGCACCGGCGGCGTTTTCGGGAACGATCAGGTAGCCTTCGTAAACGCCCTCATTGCGCTCTTTCAATGGGAACTCGCCCTGTGGCGTGCGCAGGAAGACGCGAGTAGGGCTCGCCTTGCTGACCGTCACCGTAATGGGCAGCTCGGCCCCCGGCGGTGCGCTCTGCCGGCCCAGCTGCACCGACATGCTGGCGTCGGCCAGGCTGAAAGTCTGCACCCGGCGCAGCTCCTTGGGCAGAGCCCGCACGCCGACAAAGGGAAGCGGCCCCGGCTCGAGGCGGATCTTGAGGGGCGGCGCGGGCTGGGCAAGCCGCGGCAGGCCACCCGCCAGCCGCAGGCGGTACTCGCCCGGCGGCAGGTAGCTGATCGAAAAGCGGCCGGAGGCGTCGCTGAATGTCTTGGCGGTAAAGCCGCCAGGCCCCTGGAGCATTACCACCGCGCCGGCAAGAACGTGCTCGCCTTCGTCACGGGCGCCGTTTTGGTCGGCGTCCAGCCAGACCACGCCCGTAACGCCGGCCACGGGCACCAGACCCAGGTCGCGCCGTTGGTCGCCGTTGCGCTCGAAGCGGAGGGTCGTCTCCTGCGGCAGGCCGAAGCGACCGGCAGCATCCTGGACGCTCAGCTGGCAGTCACCCGGCTCGGCCTCGAGCTGGTAACGGCCGTCTGCCCCGCTCTCCGCGCGCGCGCTCCCGCAGCTAACGTAAGCCCCTGCCAGAAGTTCCTCGTCCTCGTCACGAACGGCGTTTTCGTTGGCGTCGACGTAGACCAGGCCGCTGATACGGCCCGTCTCGCGGCCGCCAAAGAGCTGCACCACCGCTTCCGGCGTCGCCAAGCCGCCCTCCAGCCGCATCCCCCCGCTGAGCCACCACTTGAACCTGGCCGAATCGCCACTTACTCCGCTGCTGAGCAACCAGCTGCCGCTGTCGTAGCCGATCTCCGCCCGGCCGCCGCCGAGAGCAGTATTCAGGTCCAGGTCGTAGGAGGCGGTTACGCTCCAGCCGCGCCAGTCGTGCCGCATCCCCAGGGAAAGGCGCGGCGACGAGCCGTAAGAAAAAGCGGTGCTCAGACTAGTACCCTTTTGCTTATAAGAAGCGCGCAACGAATAGCGCCAGCCCGCATAGGGGCTCCAGCTCACGCCGGCACCAGTCTGCCAGTCGGGCTGCTTATAGGCCAACCGCGCATAGCCGCCCGGGATTAGGTTGGAGCCGGCCGCGCCCAGGCCAAAGCTCCAGGGAACCCCGTCCGCGGCGTAGTGCAACCCCACCCGCCAGCCGAGGTCGCCGTGCAGGTAGTTGAGCGACTGGCCCAGGCGGTAGGTTTCTCCCAACGCCTCGCCAGCCTCGAGGTGCATTCCCAGGCTGCCGCCGCTATAGAACCAGTAGCCCCGCAGGTTGTAATCCTCGGAGCGGCGGCGCGCAAACTCGCCACCGGCTGAGACCAAGCCGCTCCGGTAACCCACCCTGGCGCTGAAGAGCCAGTCGGGCGAGTCATACTTCAGGCGCAGCTCCCCGCCTGGGTCGAGCTGGTCGGCCTGCCAGCCACCGTACCTATCGACGAAGAGCGAGGGTTCTACCCGTAGCCAGCGGACCACCGGCAACGTCGCACCCACCGTAAAACGCTGCCTGGCGGCAGATCCGCTCAGGGAAAAGCGCCAGACGCCGGGCGACCAACCAATCTGGCCGTTGAGCATGCCGCTGGTATCGTAGCGCAACCCCCCGCGCCAAGCACCGCTAGCGGCCCGGGCCGCGTAATAGCCGCTAGCGGCCTCGAGCCCCACCTCGCCCCAGTCGCCGTTCAGAAAGACCCCGCCCCGCGGCCGACCGGGAGCGTAGGAAACGCTAAGTACGCCGCGCACGTAGTCGGACAGCCCACCCGCGATGGAAGCGTGCACGCCATAGCTCCAGCCCTCGCTGCCAGTGCTGCCTTTCAACTCGGTTCGGTAGCGTAACGAGCGGCCGCGCAAGGCACCGGCGCCGGCGAAGGGAAGAACGTCGGTCCGCAGACTGACGTATTTCTTGAACTGCGGGTCGCGCTGCGAGCGCAGGAGCAAGATCACCACGAAAGGCTGGGCGCTGCGGGGGTGCACCGTAAGGAGCAGACCGCCGCGCTCTCCCGCCTGGAGGCGTACCCGCTCGGGCTCGACCACTACGTCGTTCTCGGGAACCCGTACCTCGATGGTCACCTCGTCGGGGACGTTACCGCTATTGACCAGGCCAATACGGTACTGCGCCTCACCCCCCAGCAGGATTTCCTTCCCCGGCGGCATTTCGACCGCGAAACTCACCCGCGGCCTTACGAAGACCGTCGTCTGCGCCCTCTCGGTGCCGCCGTCCGCGTGTAAAAGATCAAACTTTACTTGATAGTCCCCGCTCGCCAGGCCCCGGTCGATAAAAAAGTTGACCAGGGACTTGCCCGGATGCGCCGCTGGTTTGGAGAGTAGTTTGAATCCGGGCGGCGGGGTCACTCTTATCTCGCTCACTTCGCCGGTAATCACCACCGGTACGCTGACGAATGCGCCATCGTCGGCCTCGAGCCCGCCGGGCACCTGCAGTCCGGCCGCGCAGGCTATGGCTGCCAGCCAGGCCAGGACGAGCAGGTAGATTCGCATTTCACAGCCTCGACAAGCTGAAGACCAAGACTCCCTGGTACGAACCGGGCAGCTCGTCGCCAAGCACCTTCAGCCGCAACTCGATGGTATGGGCCTGATACCCGCCAGTAACGCCGGAACCCGTTAGCAAAACCACCGCGGAGGAGAGCGGTAACCAGGGCCCGCCGTCACAACGCACCTCCAGGCGCCCCGGCGGCAACCACTCGCCATCGGACCGGGCCAGTGGATCCATCCTGGCGGCCAGTGACCAGCCACCTTCGATGTTGCTGAACAGTCGCAGCTCCAACGACCCCTCGGGCTCATGTGGCCGGTAGTAAGCCGGCAGGTCGCGCGGCGGAAAACCGCTCCTGCTCAGGTCGAAGGCGACCTCTTGAGAAGATATTTGCAGAGAGCTGCCGGAGGGAAACTCGACCTGCAAGGGCATCTGCGCCGCCGCTAGCGAAACCAGCAACGTACCGGCAATAACTAGCATTCTCATGGCACTTGCACCCTACCTTCGCCAATGATCGCCTCTTCACCGCCGTAATCGAGCATTATCAGCACCAGGTAACTTCCTTTGGGCGGCGGTTCCTTGAACTGAGCGGCAATCTCATACTCGAACCCGGGCAGGCTGGCGGCGTTGCTCACCTGGCCCCGGGCCGCCACCTTGCCGTTTTCGTCACGCAACTCCACGTAGCCGTTGAGGCGCATCAGCCCGTTGCCGGTATTACGAAAGCGCACGCGCACCTCGGCCGGGTTTTTTCCGGCCGGCGGCTGGTAGCGCACCCCGCGAATCTGGCCACTTCTGGTTATCTCGCCAACGTTGACGTACACCACATGACCCACGCGCACCCTCATGTTCACGCCCACGCCCTTGGCCTGGCGTTTTTGCACCGGACCGGAGTCGAAGAAAATCACCGCCCAGTGCGTCCCCGGTTTGGCATCAGCCGGCACGTGCACGGCGTAGCGGACTTCGTGTGATTCCTTGGGCTGCAATGCGAAAGAGGGCGGCGAGACCGCTATCCAGGTAGCCGCCGACTGCGGAACGGCGCCCGGGCTGAGATAGACCGGCTCGCCATCGGGTTGAACGGCTACGTCGCTCAGGGAAACATCCACCTGCATGGGCGCGTCGTTGCCGGGATGATCCACTACCACCACGCCCTCCAACACGTCGCCCGGCTGGCCGCTGAGAACCACCCTGGGCGGGCTGACGCCCACCCCGGTTTGCGCCGCCGCCGGCGCTGCAAACAAGGCCAGTAAGACGATAGCTCGCAATGTTTTCACCGTTACCTCCTTAGAGTCAAGCATTCCCCACCTCCGCTGCGCGGAGGTGGGGAAACGCCCGATCAGATAGCCGAAAGCATGAAGACCACGTTGAACTGGTAGGTTCCCGGAAGCTCGGAGCCGTCGAACCAGAAACCTTCGGTTATGAAGTCGTCGAGCCAACCGGGGAAGCGAGCCCCGCGCACCTTGAGAACCTCTATCGGGCTGCCTTCATCGTTCTGGCCGGGAGTGATCTCGATGAAGGGGTTGTAGGCAACCTGACCAACCGGAGGCAGCGTAGCTTCGTCGTAGAAGAAGAGGCGCCCGTAGCCACCAGTTACGCCCGCGGGCATGACCATGTTGACCTTGAGGTCGAACTCGCAACCGTAGTTGGTGCCGGTCTGCCAGTTGTTACAGAACTTTTGCAGAACCTTTTTGTTGAAGCAGACTAGGGTTCCCTTCTCGGAATTGCTGATCTGGCCATCGCCGTTGATATCCACTATGGCCGGGTAGGTATCGGCGGGAGTTAACTCGCCGTTTTCCAGCATGGCCAGCAAATCTTGCGGCGTGCCGCTGAAGGTTTTGGGCACCAGGAAGCAACCCTCGCCAGCCTGCACGTCTCCCGCCGGCGGATCGTTGAGGTCGAGGTTCCACTCGGTCTCGGTGAGGTGCAGTGCCAACCGCTTGGGAATGGTCAGTTCGACGTTTTCGTTGAGCTGCACCTGGTGCTGGCAGCTAATCCAAGATTGGCCGTCACCTTGGTGGAAGGGAACGTTGCAGCAAGCAAGGCCCCAGCCGGCGACCGCTAAGCCCAGAAGGGCTAGTGCCGCTATCGTCATGCGTTTCATGGCAACCTCCTTTGGGTTGGGCCCCGGCGTGCGCCGGGGCCCTTTGGAGCCCTGGCCTAGAGGCCGGCCAGGCTGAAGGTCACCGTTATCTCGTAGTTGCCCGCGGCTTCAGTACCGTCGAACCAGAATCCCTCGAGGATCAGGTCGTCGAGCCAGCCGCCGGTTGTGCCCTGACCACTGGCGACTACGTCGGGCCCGTAAGGCAACGTGGTGGTGGTAAAGCCATCCTGCGGCCCTTCGGGCATAATCCGGTCACCGAGTCCGAAAACGCCGAAGCCGCTGTCGCTGTTGCTGGTTACCTGAACGCTCAGCTCCCAGCCATCGGGGTCGTTCGAGAACTTTTGCAGGATCTTCTTGTTGAGGCAAATTAGCGTGCCCTTCTCGGTATCGGCGATCTCGCCGTCATCGTTGTAGTCGTAGATGGCCGGGTAGTTGTACGCGGGGCGCAACACGCCGCCATCGAGAATGTAAGCGCGCAGGTCGTCCACCGTCTTGACGTTCTTGGGCACCAGGTAGCAGGCCTCTTCCGGCAGGTCGTAACCGCTGTTGAGCGACCAGTCCTGGTTAGCCGCCGGTACGTTGTTCAGGTCGATGGTCCAGCTGTCTTCGGTCAGGTGGAGCGCGTAGCGGGTGGGAATGATGACTTTTATGGTCTCGCTCAACGAAACCGTGTCGCTGCCGCTATCATTGATCGCCCACGCCTGCCCAGGCTGAGTGGGTTCGGTAGCCAAAGCCGCGCCCATCAGGGCAAATACCGCTAGCAATGCAATCTTCTTCATTACTTCCTCCTTCAATCGTCCCCAGAAATCCAAGCCTTCGAGTCTATGTGCCTTTGCCGGTCGAAACGTATCACACGAACAAGCGCTCACCCCCCTTTGCAAAATCACTTACTTACCGGTATGAATGTACTCCGCCCGGTGTGACGCCTGCGTGAAGCAGCCACGGCTACCCTCCTGCAAAGAAACTGGTAGAATGGGACGTAAGTTGGGCAGCCAATAGTTCACGGCCATTCACGCTGGGCTTCACGGAAGATTGCACAGGAGCGCTCATGAATTTAGATTCTTATCGCCTGCCCCTTTACGGAGCCGCCCGCCTCGAGCGGTCGGGAGAAACAGTACCCATACGCAGAAAAGCACTGGCAATCCTCTACTACTTAGCGCTCGAAGGAGTTACCAGACGTGAGGAACTGGCCGATTTGTTATGGCCGCATCCCGGTTCTAGCGTGAACCTGCGCGCCGAGCTGCATTACTTACGTAAGAACTTTGGCGTCGAGTTAGCAGGGGCACCGGGCCTGCTGGAGCCTTGTAACAGGGCCATTCTCGACATATCACGGCAAAAAGGGGAGGCTCTAGAAGGGCTGGAGGGGCTCAGCGCCGCCTTCGACGCCTGGCTGACCCGCAAGCGCTTCGAGCTGGGAGCAAGGCCGGTAGGGGGCGGACCCCTCTTCGACACCGCTGCCCTAGCCGCCGAGATGCCCGTCCCCGGGCTCTGGATTTTGGCCGGCCCCATTGGCGTCGGCAAGCTCCGGCTGGCGAAAGCGCTTGCCGCCGAGCTGGATCTGCCTTTCCACGAAGGGTGGCGGCCCGGTTTTGAAGGCCTGTCCTTCCTGGGCGAGCCGCTACCTAACTTAGAGGAGCTCGAGCGCCCCCGTGACTGGCCGCGCGTCTTGGTGGTTGCGCGCCCGCCGCTGGGCGAAGAACCGAGCCTGATCCTCAAGTTGCGAGCCGTTTACCCCAGTGAAAGGATACGCTATCTGGAAATGCCCCATCTCAGCTTCGTCGAGGCTCAGGCTTTGCTGGGCGACCTTCCCTTCGCGGACGCCGCCCGTTACTACCTGCGCTCGCGCGGTCGCGACGAACTGCTCGAGGAGATGGTGCGTGCCCGCCACGAAATGCCCCTGAAGTTCCGCGCCGCCTACAAGATCGAGGCACGCCGCCTGCGCCGCCGCAGCCGCCTGGCGCTGGAGCGGATAAGCGTTTGTCCCGAGAGCATCAACGCCGAGCTGGCGCGCCGCTCTGGCAGCGAGGAAGACCTTGAAGAGCTGGAGCGACGAGGCTGGCTCTTATACGACGGCGGTTGGCGCTTTGCCGACCCGGTGGCGCGCCGGGCGCTGGAGCACGACCTGCCCACCGGCCTCAAACACCAGTATCACCTGCGGGCCGCTTCGGTCTGGGAAGAGGCGGGCGAACAGCTCATAGCCGCCTGGCACCGCCTGCAGTCGGGCAAGAGCCGGCATCCCCAGCAAATCGCGTATCGCGAAGGTCAGAAGTACGCCACCGCGCTACTCGGCAGCGAAACTGGTGGCGATTTGTCGAAAAAGAAAATCCGGGTGGGCGAAGCGCTGCCCCTCCTGGAAAGTTCGCGGCGTGGCGCCGGATTGGAACAACTAGGTTCAATTTGGTTCTTGCTCCGCCCCGAGTTTGCCGGAGAACCCACGTGGCTGGAGTTCGAACCCCTCGAAGAAGACGCCCTGTTACACGTCTTCGGGCAACTTTGGACCTACGCGCCTCTTTCGGGGGCCTTCCAGGACGGGCCGCCGTTGGTGCTCCATGTCGGCGGGCTTCGCCTGGGCCTGGGACCGGTCAACGAAGCCAAGCTCCTTGACGACCTGTGGCTCCTGCCGGCTCTGGGAAGCTTCGAATACTACCTTCCAATGCCGGCCGGTACGCTACTGGCCATCGAGAGCAGTGCCGACGAAGTGGCTGCCAAATTCGAACTGCAGGCGCTGTCTCACGATCAATACGGCCAAGAAGTTTCCATTCTGGACCTGCCCCTCAACGACTCAACAGCGTTAGAAACTCGGCCCGGGTTCGCTGGTCGCTCCTGAAGGTGCCGCGCATGGCCGAGGTAACCGTCTGCGACTGCTGCTTTTCCACGCCCCGCATCATCATGCAAAGGTGAGTTCCCTCGATGACCACTCCCACCCCCAGCGGGTCCAGTACCGCCACGATGGCGTCGGCAATCTGGGTGGCCAGCCGTTCCTGAAGCTGCAAGCGCCGGGCGAACATGTCGGTTATGCGGGCAAACTTGGAAAGGCCGAGGATCTTCTTACGGGGTATGTAGCCGATGTGAACCCGGCCGAAGAAGGGCAGCATGTGGTGCTCGCACATCGAGTAGAACTCGATGTCCTTCACCACTACCATCTCCGAGCCCTCGGCCTCGAAAACGGCCCCGCCCACCACCTCCTCGAGCGACTGCTGGTAGCCGCGGGTCAAGAACGCCCAGGCACGGGCGACCCGCGCCGGCGTGTCCACCAGCCCCTCGCGCTCTACGTCTTCTCCAATCAGCTCCAGCCAGCGGCGGGTCGTAGCGGCCATCGTTTGCAGGTCGCTGCCGGTTTCGAAGCTGATGTCGCTGTCTTCCAGCTCTACGCGCTTTTTCACGTTGCCCCCTAAAGGTTCCAGCCGCCCGCCACCTCGAGCACCTGACCGGTGACGTACTCGGCTTTGTCGGAAACGAAGTAGCAGACCGCGTCCACGATTTCTTGCAGGTAGGCCGCCCGCCCCAGTGGAACCTCCTCCAGCGGCTGGGTCATCGAGTTTTCGGCTATCCCCGGCGCTACCACGTTGACGGTAACTCCGCGCGCCGCCAGCCGCGCCGCCAGCGCCCGGGCGTAAAGGATCAGCCCCGTCTTGGCGATGAAGTAAGGGGTGATGTGCGGCTTGCTGACCATCTGGCCGGCGCCGGCGTAACCAATGAAGACTACCCGCCCCCAACCGTTGCCTAGCAGATGCGGTAGCGCCGGTTGGGTGGTATTGAAGGCGGTATTGAGGTTCGAGTCGAGCACGTAGCGCCATTCCTCGGCGCCCAGCATCTCGATGGGCTTGTAGAGGTAGTCGCCCACGTTGTTCACCAATACCGCCAGCCCTCCCAGGCGCTTCGCGGCGAGGTCTACCACCTGCTGAGCTTGAGCGGGGTCTACCAGGTCGGCGGCCACCAGGGTGGCTCGCTGCCCCAAGCGGCGGATTTCGGCTGCGGTTTGCTCGGCCTGCTTGCGGCTGGAGCGGTAGTGAACCGCCACGTCGAAGCCGCACCCGGCCAGCCCCAGCGCCACCGCCCGCCCGATGCCGCGAGCGGCTCCGGTAACCAGGGCCGCCCTAGTCACCCTGGGCCTCCAGGTATCGTTCCACGAGCGGCGTCGTGTACATATTCAGAGGATACGTCAGCGCCGCCGCCGGCTCCACCCAGGCCCACTCGAGGATCTCCTCGTTGGGCCGCACTTCTTCGCCGCCGGTCTGGGCAAAGTAGTTGAAGAGCAAAAAGTGCATCGGCTCGTAGAAATCGGGCGGGAAGACCGCCTCCTGAAAGAGTGCGAAGCGAACGGCGGAAAGGCCCAGCCCCACCTCCTCCGCGAATTCGCGCCGCAGGGCGTCTTCCAACCGTTCGCCCCACTCGACCTTGCCCCCAGGCACTCCCCAGCGGCCGTGCCACTTGCTGGTCCTGACGATCAGCACGCGCCCCGCCGGTGACCGCACCAGCGCTCCTACCGTAGGGATGGGGTAGCGATTCGCCTCCATATGCGAACAGCGTATACCAACGCGAGCCCGGCGGCGAGTATTACCAGATACACGGGGTAGACGCAGGGACGCCCGGCGACAAGCGCGATGCTCAGTAAGAGCAACTGGGTGCTGCGCCCCTGATTGGCCAGCAAGACCCGCAACCAGCGTGGCGCGGCGCCCAGGTAGGCTTCCAGGCGGCCGATCAGGTAGTCCTGCCAGCCGAAGACCAGCCGGTAGATGAGCTCGAGGGCGGCCTCCGCGCCGCCCGCCGACGGTTCCCGCCCCGTCCCCGGCGGCCTCGAGAGGTTGAAGTCGAGGCTCAGAACCAGCACCAGCGCCGCGAACCCCAGCCAGACCCACCCTCCACAGACTCGCGCCAGCGCCGCGAAGATTGCCAGGTGCGCCAGCAGGTCCACTTCGGTATCGAGAAAACGACCCAGGCGGCTGGTCTGCCCGCGCGCCCGCGCCAGCTGCCCGTCGGCGTTGTCGAGGATGGTCACCAGTTGCAACAGGACCGCCGCCGCCACCCAGTCGCCGCGGGCGATGAGCGCCGCGGCGGCCACGCCCAGCAAACCGTGCAGTAAGACCAGGTGTTCCGGGCGCAGCGAGCTCCGCCATAGAGCCCGTACGACCAGGTAACCGAGCGGACGGTAGACGTAGCCCACATACTCCACCACCGGCCGCGGCTTGAGGCTGGCGGCGTAGCCGGGTTCTTTAGCCGGCACCGGCAGTCACCTCGAGCGCCACCACGTAGACCCGCCCCCGCCAGGGGCGGACCCAGGCCCGGCCTGCGCCACCCCCCGGCAACTCCATGGCCTCTCGCAACGGCAGGCCGGTGCTCGCCACCGCCGCCAGTGGGTGATTAGTGCTAAGAACCAGCCCCCGCGTCGGCGCCGCCGCGCCGAAGGCAAAGTAAAGGCGCAGCGGCCTGCCACCCCAGACCGCCACCTGCGCCCGCGGCCCCAGCGCCGTAGCCAGCCCGACGGCCGCCGCCGCCTCGCTGACGCCGTGGCGGCCGGCCAGCTCCCACACCAGCCGCGGGTTCGGCCCCGCCTGCGCCAGCGCCCGCCGCAACTCCTGCCGCGGCAGCAGCATCTCCGCCGCCCCCAGGTTGCAAAGTCGCTCCAAAGCCGCCTCCAGCGCCCGCCCTTCGTAGGCCTCGTGCAGCTCCGAAAGTAGCTCCCCGTCTTGTTCGATCAGGTGGTGCATTACCTCGTGGGCCAGGGTAAAGCGCTGCCGCGCCGGCGACTGTTCGGCAGCCACCAAAATGGTGCGCGAGCGCGGCTCCAGCAGGCCGTCCCGGCCCGCTAGCGGGGCCTCCCGCCAGCGGTAACCGATGCCCGCAGCCAATCGCGCGGGCGTTAGCGGCCGGTTATGGCGGCGGTATGCAGCCGCCAGCTCCAGCACCCGCTCCTCGAGCGCCGTCCGCGCCTGCTCCACCTAGCCCTCCAAAACGCGCCTCAAGTGGAGATATATCTCGTACCAGTCGCGCTTGCTCTCCGGCCGCTTGCCGCGCAGTTCGATGCGCGAAAGCGTCTCGACCCAGTCGGGCGTCAGCTCGGCTCCCAAGACCGGGTCTTCCAAGAGTTCCGCCAGGCCGCGCGGCAACGCCGCCGCCGTGCGCTGACCGTAAAAATCGACCGGCGCCATCAGGTCGTGCACGGTCATCTCGTAGGCTTCGGCAAGCGTCCGCAGCGTTTCCAGGCTGGGGTTGGTGCGGTCGCGTTCCAGGTCGGATAGGTAGGGGATGGAAAGCCCGGTAACCTCGGCCACGTCCTTCAGGCGCCAGCCGCGCTCCTTGCGCAGCTCGCGAAAGCGTTCCGCTAGAGTCATGGCACCTCCCTGTGGTTATGCTACTACCTTAAAGATATTCGGTCAATACATAACTTTGCTCTCCCGCTTGCGTAATACCGTATATTATGTTACCATCATAATCACAAGGAGGTTTTTATGAACAGTCGCATTCAACGCCTTTTCCAGAGCCCCGCCCGGACGCTCCCCGGAGAAATGCTCAACCTGCTCATCGAAGTGGACAACCGCGAGGGCCGGCGCGGCCTGGACCGCCTCGAGGCCGAGATCCGTTACGCCCACGCACGCCTGCGCCGGGTGAACCACCCCCAGGCCGCCCGCCTGAACCTCTGGCTGAAGGCTCTCGATGTCTACCGCAACGCTTACTACCCGCGCCGCAACCTGCTGGGCAGGCTGCTCGCCCGCCGCCAGCCGCGAAAAGCGCGAAGGTTGGCGCTGCCCTAGATGCAGCTCCCCAATACATTGTTCTTAAAATCCAGGACGGGGCGGTACGTAGTGCGTGGTAGGTGGTAGGAAGTGGGATGTGGGAAGTAGGTAGGCTGGCGTTTCGCTGGCCCCAAGCCAAACTGCAGGTCGCCATTCCAGCCAAGCTAGCCAGTCCAGACCGGAGTACTCTCTGTAGCGCGTGGATGTCGTAAGAAACGATGGTGATGGCGCAGAGCCCTTACCATGGCCCCGAAACGGTCCTGGACCCCAGCTTTCGCTGGGGTGACGAGGGAAGATGCACGTGGCGACGGGAGGGGCGTGAACAGCGTGTTCGAACCCTACGTCTAGAGGCTCGAGGGCCGCAAGAACCGCCCCGCGGGGCGGTTCTTGCTTCTACGGCAAAACGCGGGGCAGCTGGACTGGCCGGAAGGCCGCTGTCTTAAAGCGATTGAAGCAGCTCGCGTTCACCAGTCTTCAGGAATTTCGAAGACGCACGGCTGCGTCGTTGAAGAAACCACCGCGCCATCCTCTGCCACAACGATAGGCTCTACCGTCTATCAGAAAAGCGCATAATGCGAAATCGCCCCCAGCTGACTGAACGAAGGGCGGCGACAACCCCGCCCGGCTGCGCCCGCCGGTGGCAATGCGGCACTAACGACCGTCGCGCATGCCGCTGCT
This sequence comes from Thermaceae bacterium, assembly GCA_027023115.1. Lineage (GTDB taxonomy): Bacteria > Deinococcota > Deinococci > Deinococcales > Marinithermaceae > Oceanithermus. The sequence goes on along the minus strand of JALVWZ010000402.1, from coordinate 2,896 downwards.
CTTTGGCGCCTGCCCCTCCATATGCTGCACCTCGCCCGTCTGCGGGGCTCCCATCCAAACCAGCGCCGTGCCCTGGTGGTCGAACACCAGCGGCCGCACCCGCTGCTCAACCGGCGCGACCTTGGCCTTGGCGCGCGCTTTTTCCAAGGCCTCTTCCTCACTCTCCGCGGCTACCGCATAAACGGCCTCGACGCGCAACCCAGCGTCGGAATCGAGAACGTTGGTCACCAAAAATAGCTTCATACCCAGAGCATACCCTTACCGCTCGCGGCTACCCCCGAGGCGGCTTTCTCAGATGCAGCCAAAACTCGCGGTTGCCTTCCTTGCCCGCCAGCGGGCTCTCGGCCTCCCCTAATACGCTAAAACCAACTCTCTGAGCGGCCTCGCGCACCCGCGCCAGCGCCCGCCGGCGCAAGGTCTCGTCGCGCACCACTCCGCCGTGGCTCCCCGGCTCGAGCTCGAACTGCGGTTTGACCAGCACCAGCGCCACCCCGCCCGGCTCCAGCCAGCCAGAGAGGCGCGGCAGGATGAGGGTGCTGGAAATGAAGGAAACGTCCATCACCACCCCTGCCACCGGCTCCGGCAGGGCCTCGAGGCGACGGGCGTTGACCCCTTCCAGCATCACCACTCGCTCGTCGGCGCGCAGGCTGGGGTGCAACTGCCCGTGCCCGACGTCGAGCGCGTAGACCCTGGCCGCCCCGCGCTCCAGCAGAACTTGGGTAAAACCACCCGCGCCCGCGCCCACGTCGGCCCAGACCATCCCCGCCGACTCCACGGCGAACTCCGCGAGCGCCCCCAGCAACTTGCCGGCGGCGCGGCCAACGTAGGGAGCCGGGCCGGTAACCCGTAATTCTTCGGGCCCTGCCAAGCGCAAACTCGGTTTGGTAACCTCCCGGCCGTCCACCAGCACCCGGCCGGCGCGGATTAGCTCCTGCGCCTTGGCGCGGCTCTCCACCAATCCGCGCTCCACCAGGGCCACGTCGAGGCGGGTCTTAGCCATACGCCAACGGCTTCAGCTCGGACAGTAACCGCTCGAGCGGCATCTCTTCCGAGAGCGCCACCTCGTCCTCGACTAGTCGCCACAGGCCGCTGCGCAAACAGCCGCGCAAGCGTCTTCGCCCACCCGGCAGCCTGATCTCTACCGCTCCATAGGGCACGTCCAGCACCACGGCCGGCTGGTATCCGAGCCGGCCGCCTACCAGCCGGCGCGCCTCTTGCAGTTTGTCTTCCCAGCTGTCCCAGACCATGATTGGCCTCCTTAGTCATTATCGCACCACGGGTAATGAGGTATGCTCGGTAGTGGGAGAAAAACTAGTGAAGAGGTTAATGCTCGCCTTCATCTTTCTCTACTCGCTGGCCTTCGCCGCGAACGTCGCTTTGGTTCCGGTAGCCAGCGGCGTCGAAAAACCGGTTTTCGCTGCCCAGGAGCCAGGCGGTCCGCTCCTGATAGTTAGCCAAAAGGGGCAAATCTACGCCCTGCAAAACAAGCATCTGCGCCTCTGGCTGGACATAAGCAAAAACGTAAGCTGCTGCGACGAACGCGGCCTCTTGGGGCTGGCCTTCCACCCCGGCTACGCCCGCAACCACCGCTTCTTCCTCGTCTACACCGACCGCCGCGGCAGCACGGTGGTCGAGGAATACCGCAGCGGCAAGCCCTTCCGCAAGGTCTTGACGATACGCCAGCCCTACGCCAATCACAACGGCGGTGGCATGGCCTTCGGACCCGACGGCTACCTCTACGTCGCCACCGGCGACGGCGGCTCCAACGGTGACCCGCGCCGTTTTGCCCAGAACCCGCATAGTCTGCTGGGCAAGATCCTGCGCCTGGACGTGGATCACGGCAAACCTTACGCTGTCCCCGATGACAACCCCTTCGTAGGTAATCCTGCCTACCGGCCCGAGATCTGGGCCCTGGGCTTGCGGCAGCCATGGCGCCTTAGCTTCGACCGCAAAAGCGGCGACCTCTACCTGGGCGATCAGGGACAGAGCAACTGGGAAGAGGTAGACTTCGTCCCCGCTCCCCCCGCCGACAACGGCGGCCACAACTTTGGCTGGAACGTCATGGAGGGGAACCATTGCTTCAAACCGGCCCAGAACTGCAAGCAGGCCGGGCTTACCCCGCCCATACTCGAATACAGCCACGCACAGGGTTGCGCCGTGATTGGCGGCTACGTCTACCGCGGTCAGGCCATCCCCTCCCTCGCGGGCTCTTACCTGTTCGGCGACCGCTGCAATGGCCTCATCTGGGCGGCCCGCTGGCAAAGGGGCTGGAAAACTACCCTGCTACTCAGAAGCAAGCTGGAAATAAGCAGTTTCGGCCAGGATCAGGCCGGCGAACTCTACGTAGTCGATTACAAAGGTAGCGTCTACAAGCTGGTTCCCGCCCGCTGAACGTCGGCCGGCCAGGTTCCTCCGGCGGCCACCCAGGCGGCCGTCATGTCGGGCGGCAGCGGCGCGGTAAAGCTCATTATCTTGCCGCTGCGGGGGTGGGGGATGCGCAGCTCGTAAGCGTGCAGGGCCAGCCGCTCGATGTACGGTGACGGCTTGCCATAGAGCGGGTCGGCCCAGATCGGCGTATGTAGGTGCTTCAGGTGGACGCGGATCTGGTGAGTGCGGCCGGTATGCGGCCGCGCCTCGACCAGCGCCCGGCCGCCGGCCTCGGCCAGGACCTCGAAATCAGTCTCGGCGTAGCGGGCCTTGATGCCGCCGGTGTGCATCTTGTGGCGGTGCACCGGATGGCGACCGATGGGGGCGATCACGGTAGTGCTTTGCGGCACGCCCTCGGTTAGCGCCAGGTAGCGCTTGAAGACGAAGCGCTGCCTGAAGGCGTCGGCCAGCTTTCTGAGCGCCTCTTCGTGCCGGGCGACCACGATTACGCCCGAGGTTTCCTTGTCGA
>JALVWZ010000401.1 GCA_027023115.1 Thermaceae bacterium | reverse complement strand
CCAAACGCTTGGGGCGCAGGGTCAAAGACCAACCGCGGCCGCTAACCCGCCAGGCTATGCGGTAGGTAAAGCCGGTTTGTGGCGAGGTCCAGTTGAGATACGGCTCCATTTCCAGGTCCAAAAGCGGGTATGCTTTACCTTCTTTGGTTACTTGCGATCCCTGCAAGGCTACTACCCGCCCCTTGGCGTCGCGAATCCGGTAGAGCATCAGGTCGTCACCGTTCGAGATATGAACCCCGAACCAGTCCCAAAGCGCGGTAACGCCGCTTAGCTGGCCACCCCATTGGTGGTCTATCCAGGCTATCCCGCTCACCTTACGACCAGCGATGGTGCCACTCAAATCGGCACGGGTGTACGAAACATAGTACATGCGGCCGACTTTCTCATTGCCCGACCAGCCCGGCGGGTGCAGCACCGGCGGCCTGCTCGGCTTGAGGGTCAGGTCCAGCGGGCCGGCGTGCAGCCTGAAGCCGTCCGGCACCCGTTCGAACAACCACCCCTCCAGCTCCAGTCGCAACGGGTGGCCCGACACCTTGGCCTTGAGCCCCGGGAAGTCGTGCTTTTCGTAGAACTTGAAGGTGTCGGCAGCCAGGTCGGTTATGGCCACGTGGCTGCTGGCGAAAGGGTACGGGAATACGCTGCGGGCCGGCAGGCCGGCCACCTTGTAACCTTTGGGGGCGTAGTACTTGAAGAACGCCCAGTGGAAGGCGAGCTTTTGCTCGGGCAGGTAGGCCGAAACGTACCACCACTCCACTGGCGCCTTTTGCGGGTCCCAGGTATAGGGGCCGGGAACCCTGTCCGGTGCGACGCCGCTCAAGCGGGGAGCACATCCAGCCACAAAAACGAGCAACAACAACAGCGCTTTCCTCATGCCCGTAGCATACAAAACCCCCGCCGATGGCGGGGGTTTTGGAAAAGCGAAGATGCCTAACCAAATATCTTGAGCAGGTCCTTGCTGGTCTCGACGTGCCCCTGTTCTTCGGCCTTGTGCTGCAGGTCGCGGGCGATCTCGTCGAGAGTCGGCACGCCGTGGACGTGGTAGATGACCCCCAGGGGAATCTTCTCCTTCCACTGGGTCACCTCGTGCGCCTTCTCCCAGCTGCTCGGGTCGTGGCTTTCGTCGAGGTAGACGCCGTGCTCGCGCACCACGTTGAACTCCTGACGGCCGCGGAAGGTAACGCAGGGGCTCTTGACGTTGATGAAGGCGAAGCCCTTGTGCTGGGTGCCCTTGACGATCAGGTCGCGCAGGTGTTTGACGTTGCCCGAAAAACCCTGGGCAATGTAGGTGGCGCCCAGCTCCAGCGCCAGCGCCAGCGGGTTGAGCGGCCGGTCGGGGTTGCCCATTGGCGTTGATTTGGTGTAGTCGCCATGGGGAGTGGTCGGCGAGACCTGGCCCTTGGTGAGGCCGTAGATATTGTTGTCCATGACGATGTAGGTGATGTCGGCGTTGCGGCGGATGGTGTGGACGAAGTGATTGGTGCCAATCGAGTAGCCGTCGCCGTCGCCGCCGGCCGCCCAGACGGTCATCTCCGGGCGTGCCAGCTTGGCGCCGCTGGCGATGGGCAGGGCCCGGCCGTGGATGGTGTTGAAGCCGAAGGCGTTGATGTAGCCGGCGATACGGCTGGAGCAGCCAATACCCGAAACCACCATCAGGTTCTCGGGCGGAATGGCCAGCTCGGCGGCTGCCTGCTGCATGGCGTTGAGCACGCCAAAATCGCCGCAGCCCGGGCACCAGACAATGGGGACGCTGGTCTTGTAGTCTTTTGCGGTCAGCTTAACCGGTTCCATCTTAAGCCTCCTGGGGCGCGTTCATGGCCCCGGCATGTTCCTTGATGGCCTCGAGCACCTCGCTTACCAGCAGCGGGTTGGCGCCCGAGCGGGCATGGGAGTAGGTTTCTTTGGGCAGGCCGTCGTAGTAGGCGCGTAGGAAGCGGTAGAACTGCGCCCCGAAGGAGAGCTCGACCACCACGGCGCGCTTCACGCCCTTGAGGGCGGCGTCGAGCTTTTTCTCGGGCACCGGGTAAATTAGCTGCGGCACGATGGCCTTAACCTTTATGCCCTCCGCACGGGCCCGCTCGACGGCCTCGCGCACGGCGCCCTTCGAAGAACCCCAGGCCAACACCGCCAGCTCGGCGTCTTCGTCGCCGTAGACGCGCACGAAGCCCGACTCTTCGGCGATAAGCGGCAGCTTGCGGGCGCGCTTTTCGCTCATGATCTGGTGCATAGTGCCGCTGGAAGTGGGGCGGCCGTCTTCGTAGTGCTCCAGACCGCTGGTGATGTACTGGCCGCCCTTCATGCCGGGCACCGTCATCGGCGAAACGCCGGTGTCGGTCAGTTTGTAACGCTTGTACTCTTTGAGGTTACTCGGCTTGGCCAGCTGGCGGGCGATCACCCGTTTGCGCGCAAAGAGCACGTCTGGGTCGATTGTTTCGCTGCGCTCGCCCAGGAACTGATCGGAAAGGATGATTACCGGTATCTGGTACTTTTCGGCGATATAGAAAGCCTCGATGGCCACCTGGAAGTTGTCTTCCACGTCGCTGGGGGCCAACACCACCCGTGGTACGTCGCCGGGAGTACCGCCGACCGCCTGGAAGAGGTCGGCCTGCTCGCTCTTCGAGGGGATACCGGTGGAGGGACCAACGCGCTGAACGTTGACCACCACCAGCGGAATCTCGGCTATCGCCGCGAGCCCGAGGGCCTCTAGCTTGAGGGCCACGCCGGGGCCACTGGAAGCGGTCATGGCCTGCTTGCCGGCCCAGCTGGCGCCGATGGCATACGTGATGGCGGCAATCTCGTCTTCGGTCTGCACCACCGCGCCGCCGAAGTGCGGCAGCCACTTGGAGAGGAACTCGAGAATCGGGCTGGCCGGGGTAATCGGGTAGCCGGCAAATACCTTCACGCCGGCATGCAGCGCCCCGTAGGCCACCGCGTCGTCGCCGGTCATTACCAGCTTGGGTTCGCCGGCGCCCTCGGCCTCCAGGACAACTTGAGTCCCGTCGGGTAGGTTCTTTTCCACCCAGCTCTTACCGAGGTCGATGGCCTCGATGTTCACCTGGGCCGCCTCGGGCTTGCGCTTCCCGAACTTCTTCATCACCGCGTCCTTGATGCCGTCCAAAGGCAGGTGCAGCAGCGCGGCGATGACCCCCAAAGCCACCATGTTCTTGGTGAGGGGAACCTTTATCTCCTCGGCGGCCATCTTCTTGAAGGGGACGGCGATCAGCTCGGCACCCAGCTCGGCCGCTATCGGGAACTCTTCGGGCGGAGTGCTGTCGGCCTCGTCATAAAGGACTACCGCACCCTTGCGCAGCTTGATCTCGTCGCTGAAGCGGGCGAAGTCCTTCCAGCTGAAGACGACCAGGAAGTCAACGAAGTCGCCCTGGCTGTAAATAGGTCGGTCCGATATACGAATCCGCGCCGACGACTCGCCGCCGCGGATCTGCGGCCCGTAGGACTTGAGCATAAAAGCGTTTAAACCCTTCCGGGCCGCGGCTTGAACGATGAAGTCACCAGCGGTGATTACACCGTCCCCGCCCGAACCGGCTATGGCCAGCGTTACATCTCGCATCTTCTCGCCTCCGTAGGAATGGAGCTCAAGGCTCCAAAACCGCCGCTCATTCTAGCACTACTCCCAGGCGCAACCGCATGGGAAATAAGACCCTGCCGCCGGCGCCCGCGCCAGTGTGCTAACCTGCACTCAGCATGACCGACACCCACGCCCACATAGACCTCTGCGAAGACCCGGCTGCGGTTATGGAGCGGGCCGCCGGACTGCGCGCGCTACTCACTCTGGGGACCGACCTCGAGCACAGCCGCGCTTCACTCGAGTTGGCCGAAAAATACCCCAACGTCTACGCCGGCGTGGGGCAGCATCCCACCGAGGCCGGTTCTTTCAACACCAGTGCGGCGGCCGCCCTGCGCGAGCTGGCGGCCCACCCCCGCGTTCGCGCCAGCGGCGAAACGGGCATTGACTACTACTGGGACGCCGCTTCGCGCGCGGATCAGCTACGGGTGCTCGACTTTCAACTGGAACTGGCCAAGGAGTTCGGTCTGGTGCTGGTCTTCCACGTCCGTTCCAAGCAGGGCTCCGACGCCGCCGAGCGCGACCTGCAGGCCTGGCTCGAGCTGAATCGTCCCAAGCGGTTCGTGCTGCACGCCTTCGGCGGCGACATGCAGCTGGCAGCCGTGGCGCTCGAGCTGGGCGGCTACGTCAGCTTTGCCGGCAACCTGACCTATAAGAAGAACGAGCACCTGCGTCGGGCTGTGGCCGAGCTACCCGCCGAGCGGCTGCTGGTTGAAACCGACAGCCCCTTCATGCCGCCGGTGCCCAAGCGCGGCAAGAAGAACGAACCGGCCTTCGTCCGCTACACGCTGGCGGCGCTGGCCGAGGCCCGCGGCCTGGAGTTCGCCGCGGCCGAAAAGCTGACCGACGAGAACGCGCAAAGGTTGTTCCGATGGTAAAGCCGGCCCTCTTCCTGGTCCACTATCACGAGATTGCCCTCAAGGGCAAGAACCGCCGCCACTTCGAGCAGCTGCTGGCGCAGCGCCTGCGCGACGCCCTGGGCGAGTCGGCGCTGGTGCGCCTGCTTTACGGCCGCATCCTCATCGAGGCAGATCCGGAAGCGGCCGCGGCGGTGCAGGAACGGCTGGCCCGCGTCTTCGGAGTGGCCTACTACGCGCGGGTGCAGCGAACGGAGGTTGACTTTCGGTCCATCGCCACGACCGCCGTCGAGCTTTTGGGCGACTTTTCGGGCAGCTTCCGGGTGACCGCCAAGCGCGCCAACAAGCGCCTTCCCTTCACCTCACCCGAGGCCGAACGAGAGATCGGCGCGCTGATCGTCGCCGCCCGCGGCTGGCCGGTACGCCTCAAGGGGGCCGACGCCGTGGTGTACGTCGAGTTTTACGAAAACGAGGCCTGGGTCTACACCAGCCGCGACCGTACCCCGGGGCCCGGCGGGCTGCCGGTGGGAGCCAGCGGTAAGGTCATGGTGCTGGCAAGTGGCGGGATCGACTCGCCGGTGGCCGCCTGGAGGATGGCCAAGCGCGGCGCCCGCCCCGTATACGTCCACTTCCACTCCTACCCTCACACCAGCCTCGACTCGCTGCGCAAGACCGTGCTCGAGCTCGAGGCGCTGGCGCGCTGGCACGGCCCCACGCGGCTCTACGTGGTGCCGCTCGCCGGGGTGCAGGAGGCCATCTTTACCCACAGCCCGGAGCGCTACCGCACCCTCCTCTACCGCCGTTTCATGTACCGCATCGCCGCCCGCTTGGCCGAAAAGGAGCGCGCCGGCGCACTGGTCACCGGCGACGCCCTGGCCCAGGTAGCCAGTCAGACGCTGGAAAACCTGCACGCCGTGGCCAAGGCGGTGGAGATGACCGTTCTGCGGCCGCTGATTGGCATGGACAAGACCGAGGTGATCGCCGAAGCCAAGCAGATTGGCACTTACGATATTTCGATCCTCCCGCAGCAGGACTGTTGCAGCTTCCTGGAACCCAAAAGGCCGGCCACCCGCAGCACGCCCGAGCAACTCGAGCGCGCCGAGGCACGTCTGGACGTGGAAAAGCTGGTGGAAGAGGCGCTGGCCCAGGCCGAGCTGAGGCGCGTGGGCGAATGACCCGGCGCTTTCAATAACCCGCGCTAGAATGCTGCTAGGAGGGGTTCGTGAAACGGATACTTATTACTATCACTTTGCTTCTGGCATTCAGCGCCAGCGCCGCTTCGGTCAGCCTGATGGTCGAACCCGACGACGGCGTGGGGCGCGTAATCCAGCTAATTGACGGCGCTCGATCCTCGATTCGCATCAAGATCTATCTCTGGACGCCAAGCCGGATGGACGTGGTGGACGCTCTCGGGCGCGCGGTCAAGCGGGGCGTAAAGGTGCGCGTACTGATGGAGCGCGAGCCCGCCGGCGGGCGGCCCAATATCGAGGTCATCGGGGCCCTGCGCGACCGCGGGGTCGAGGTACGCTTTTCCAAACCCTTCCGTTTCGTCTTCATCCACGAAAAAAGCATGGTCATCGACGACCGCGTAGTCTGGTTCGGTTCGGGCAATCTGACCGGATCCACCTTCAAGGCCAACCGCGAGTACATGCTCATCAGCGACCGCCCCAACTGGGTACACGAGGTGGCGCGCGTGTTCGACGCCGACTGGCACGGCCAGCGGATAGACCTCAGCCATGCGGTGCTGGTCTGGAGCCCCGACCGGGTGGTGCGCGGGGTGCGCGAGGGCAACTCGCGCGAGAGGGTTCTGGGTCTGATAAACGGCGCTAAGAAGACGCTCTTTCTCGAGCAGGCGGGGATGGTGGACGAAGAAGCGATAAGTGCGCTCGAAAACGCCGTTAAGCGCGGCGTTTACGTGCGCCTGGTGGGCAGCCCGGCCGACCCCGAAGAAAACACCTACTTCGTCCCCGGCGCCGAACGCCTGCGCAAACACGGCGTCCACCTGCGTTACCTGCCCAGCCCCTACGTGCA
>JALVWZ010000400.1 GCA_027023115.1 Thermaceae bacterium | reverse complement strand
GGGACTTGAACCCCTACGGCCTAAGCGGCCACTAGCCCCTCAAGCTAGCGCGTCTACCAATTCCGCCATCCCGGCGCGTAGCGCGCAAGTTTCATGGTAGCGAGCCGCGCGCGGGGTGTCAAGCAGAGCCGGTTCTTAAGCGCCGCAACGCCGGCCGGCTTGCCAGTACGACTTGCGGGCGAGAAAAAAGTAAGAAACGGATAGTTATTTTTGTCCCTATATTGTCTAGGCACAGACGTATACTTAAGGTCAAGCTGGATAGCAGGGACAATTTAGGTGGTATTGGGAGGATACTAGTGAGGCAAAAACGTTCTGCATTAATACTGCTGTTCTTGGTTGCCGCGGGGGCTTTCTTGCTGGCGTCTTGCGGCGGGAGCAAGCCGCCAGCCTTCACGCTGAGCCTGGACCACGATTCTTTGGCGGTCAACTCGGGGGAGAGCGGCACACTCACCCTGACCCTGACCCCGCAAAACGGCTTTAGCGGCGTGGTGGACCTCACCTTGGAAAACCGCGACGGCAGCGCCCTGACCGACGACATAGCCTTTTCCCCGGCGCAGGTCACCCTCAGCGGAGCCGCCAACCAGACCGTGACCGTCAGCGTGGACCTCTCGGTAGCGCCCGGCGCCAGAGAGCTGCGCGTAACCGGCGCCAGTGGCGCGCAAAAAGCCTCGACGGATTTGGACCTGGAGGTAACCGGCAGCAACGGCGAAGACTGGATGATGCTGTCGTTGGATACCCTGGGCCTGGCCTACGGCAACGGCACCTTCGTGGCCGTGGGTAATAACAAATCGGTGCTTACCTCTCCCGACGGCGAGCACTGGGAGGCGCACTACGTCCGCCCCTTTATTAGCGTCGCCTTCGGTGATGGTAAGTTCGTGGCCGTCGGCGTCAATGGCGCGGTGTCCACCTCGCCCGACGGCGTGAACTGGACGGAGCAGGACTCGCAGACCACGAGCTGGTTCTACGGTGTCGCCTACGGCAACGGCACCTTCGTGGCGGTCGGTGACGGCGGTAAGGTCTTTACTTCTCCCCACGGCATCACCTGGACCGAGCGCACCTCGGGCGTCGGCGCCAGCCTCAACGCCGTTACCTATGGCGGCAACGCCTTCGTGGCCGTGGGTGACGTCGATAACCATCAAGGGGTAATCGTCTCCTCCCCCGACGGCGTTACCTGGACCGCGCGCTCCTCGGGCGTCATTGCCCACCTCCATGGCGTTGCCTACGGTAACGACACTTACGTTGCCGTAGGAAACGGCGGCAAGATAATCACCTCGTCGAACGCGGTGAGCTGGAGCGAGCTAACCTCCAACACCACCGAAGACCTCTTCGCGGTCGCCTACGGCGGCGGCCGCTTCGTGGTGGGCGGGCATGATTCGGTTATGGTTTCTCCGGTGGGCAGCGTTTCTTCCTGGGCGGAGCACGACCTGGGCCTTATATCGCTCACGGCCGTTTTCGGCAACGGGACGTTTATCGTCGCCGGTTATTACGGCGACATCTACCGCTCGAGCGACGGCGACGACTGGACCGACGTCAGCGCCCGCGCCCACACCTTTGGCAGTGACATTGCCTACGGCGCGGGGCTCTACGTGGTGGCCGGGTCCAAAGCCGGGTCCGGCGGCCCTGCCGGCACCATCCATACCTCGCCCAACGGCGTTTCCTGGACCGCCCGCAGCGCGGCCTTCAGCGGCATGATGCTTGGTCTCGACTATGGCGGCGGCCGCTTCGTGGCCGTCGGTGAGCACGGCCACATCACTACCTCGTCCGACGGCGTGAGCTGGACCGCCGCCACTTCCAACACCTCGTATAGCCTTTTTGGATCCGCCTATGGCGGCGGCGCCTACGTGGCCGTCGGCGAGGGCGGCACCGTAATCACCTCGGCCGACGCCAGCACCTGGACGCCGCGCGCTTCGGGAGTTAACTCAAGGCTGAGAGCGGTCGCCTACGGTGACGGGCTCTTCGTGGCCGTCGGTGTAAGCGGCACCGTAATCACCTCGCCCGACGGCGTGACCTGGACCGCGCGCACCTCCAACACTACGAGCGACTTGAAGGATGTCGTTTACGGCGGCGAGCTCTTCGTGGCCGTCGGCTCTGACGGCGCGGTGATTACCTCGCCCGACGGCGTGAACTGGACCGCCCGCACCTCGGGGACCAACCGAGACCTGTACGGCGTGGCCTATGGGGGCGGGACGTACGCTGCCATAGGCGAACTCGCCACCACCATTACTTCACCTGACGGCGTGAGCTGGGCTCATCACTCCATCGGAGGCGCTTCTTCTTTTGCGGCTGTGGTTTACGGCGGCGGGCAGTTTGTTGGTGTGAGTGACCAGGGTAGTTTAGTAGCCTCCCGCTAGGCGCGGGCTCCGTTTCCCACGGGCGGGGGCCAGGAGCCCCCGCCTTTGGTTACGACCCGCCGCCCGCCGGCCTGTACCGGCGCCCGCGCAGGCGTTATCGTAGCCATGTGAAGCGTACCCTCGTCATCGCCCACCGCGGCGCCCGTAGCCTGGCGCCCGAGAACACCTTAGCCGCCGCAGAGAAAGCTCTCGAGGCCGGGGCCGACCTTTGGGAAACCGACGTTGCCGTGACCGCCGACGGCGCCCTCATCCTCTTCCACGACGACAGCCTGCAGCGCACCACCAACGCCGCCGAGGTCTACCCCGACCGCGCGCCCTGGACCTTTACCGAGTTCACCCTTAGCGAAATCGAGCGGCTCGACGCCGGCGGCTGGTTCGACCGTGAAGATCCTTTTGGCCAAATCGCGGCCGGTAAGGTAAGCGCCGCCGACCAGGCCGCCTACGTAGGCCTCAGGGTGCCCACGCTGGAAGAGGCGCTCGCTTTTACCCGCGACCGCGACTGGACCGTGAACATAGAGCTGAAGCGGCTGCCGCCGCCGCTCGAGGACTTTCCCATCGTTCCCCGCTTCTTCGAGGTAATGGACCGGGTGGGCATCGCGCCGGAACAGGTGCGGCTTTCTTCGTTCCAGCACCGCTGGCTGGAGGAGGCGCGGCGCTTGCGGCCCGAGGTGGAGGTGCAGGCATTGGTGGGCTTCTACCGCGACCGCCCGATAGACTGGGACACGGTAGCCGCCTATAAGACCGTCAACGCCCGCGCCACGCTCACCCCGCCCGAAAAGGTGCGCGAGCTGGTGGCGGCGGGCAAGCAGATCAACCTCTTCACCGTCAACGACGTTGACGAGGCCCGCGCCTACGTCGAGGCTGGCGTGAGCGGCCTCTTCACCGACTTTCCGCAGGATCTGGTGCCGCTGGTGCACGCCGGCGGCGGAAAGGATTAACCATGACCCTCAAGTTTCTGATCGTCAACGGATACCCCCAGGCCAGCCGCGACAACTTCGACCGCTCCGACGTGGCCCACCCGCACGACCTCTACCGGCGTCTGCTGGACCGCTACGCGCCCGGTTCCGAGTCGCGGGTGTTCTTCGTGGCCGACGTGGAGAACCGCATGCCGACCGCGGAGGAGCTGCGGGCGTTTCAGGGCGTCATCTGGACCGGTTCGGACCAGACCATCTACCACACCCACGAAGAAAAGGTAGCCCGCCAGATAGAACTGGCCCGGATGGTCTACCGGCTGGGCGTGCCACAGTTCGGCAGCTGCTGGGGAGTGCAGATGGCGGCGGTAGCCGCCGGCGGTAAGGTGGGGCCCAACCCCAAGGGGCGCGAGTGGGGCTTTGCGCCGCGCATCGAACTGACCGCGGCCGGCCGCGAGCACCCGCTCACCGCCGGCAAGCCTGCGGTCTTCCAGGGGATAGAGATGCACCTCGACCACGTTACCGAGCTGCCGCCGGAGGGGGTGTTGCTGGCCACCGGCGAGCACACCCGCGTGCAGGCGCTGGCGGCGGAGTACGAGGGCGGCCAGTTCTGGGCCACCCAGTACCACCCCGAGTTCGACCTTTGGGAAAACGCCCGTCTGATCGCCGCCCGCGCCGGGGCGCTGGTCAGGGAGGGCTTTTTCGAAAAAGAGGAGGACGTGCTGCGCTACGCCGAGGAGATGAAGCAGCTGTTCAAGAACCCGAACGACGAAGAGCTGCGCCAAAAGCTGGGCGTGGACGAAACCCTGCTGGACGACCGGATCCGCCAGCTCGAGTTCGCCAACTGGCTCGAGTACCTGGTACGGCCACTGGCCTAACTAAAGAGCCGGGCGCCCGGAAGCGCCGCAGGCCTCTCGCAGCTCGGCTAACCAGCGCCCGCGCTCTTCGTCGAGCAGGGCCTTTACCGTGATGCGCACCACGACGTAGGTCACCAGGCCGTTCAACAATAGAAATAGAAGGATTAGCACCTTATCTCCTTTCCGGCTGGCGGGGAAGCTTTGCCCCCTTGCGCAGCCCCGTTGTTCGCCGGTTCGGCGCATCGACCGGCTTGCTCGCCGGCCGGTCGCTTTCTTCTAGCAGGGTCACCCTTAACGCCGAGGCAGACCCCGTGCTCGAACGGCCCGCGAGCGACCGCGAACGCGGTGAGTCAAAAAGTGCCACGGGCGAAAACTCAAGCGGACCTAAGTTCGCGCTAGCGCCCGTCCCACCCAGCCAGCCGCGCGAAGAGGTACCAGGCAGCCCGGCCCTTGAGAACGCAGTTGAGGCGTGCCTTGTTGTCGGGGCCGTCGGAGTGGGCGCAGCCTCCCGCGCCGTCGTAGCCGCTCACCCCGTTACCGGTGACCAGCTGCTCCAGCTCTTCGCCGGGGTGGCGGGCCAGGTACTCGACGGCCCAGTTGCCGTTACGCGGTCCTGAGTCGTAGGGCGGGTCGTTGTCGTAGAAGAGAGCGTCGGTCAACCTCTTGTCGAGATAGTAGTTGCCGTCGGGGTCGTAGTTTTCGATGTCGGAAAAGTCGAAGAGGATCAGCTTGTGGTCCCGCACGTAGGCGCGGATCTGCTCGTTGCGCGAGTCGGAAGAGTCGCCCTCGCCGCCGCCGTTGGCGTGGGCGGTCATGAAAACGAACTTGACCGGATGTTCGGCGGCGCGCGGGTGGCTGCCCCCCTCGCCGAATTGGTCGATCAGCCATTGCATGCTGCGCAGGTAGCGGTCTATGTCGTGCCCGCCGATGTTGCACCAAGACCACATCACCACGTTGACGTGGTAGTTTTCCTGTTTGTCGAGGTAGGCGTAGGTGTCTTCGGCCCAGTCGGCTATGCCGTTGTTGTCGCTGTCGGCGTCGCCCTGGCTGAGGTCGGGTTTGCCGGGGATGCCGCCGTCGCGCAGGCTGAGGCTGCTTGAATCGCCCTGGGTGCTGTTCGTCCAGGCGTAGCGGTCTGCAAAGGCCGGAAAGGCGGCAATCGCCCTCATGCCGGTAATCAGCTGGCTGCCGTGCGAGGTGTGGTTGTAGACGACGTGCAGGTCCGTCTTGACGCGGGCGATCCACTCGGCGGGTATCACCGCGGGGTCGGTGTTCTGGTGGCCGACGATCAGCGCTTGTGGTTCGGTTTGGGTTGCGCTGCAGCTGACTTGTATGCCGGTCACGTCTCTGTCGGCTATCGTCCCGCTGCCGCCGGTCACGGTGCAGTTCTTGCCGGCGGGTTGGGCGCTAACGCTGACGTCGTAGGCGCTGCCGCCGGCGAGCGCCGCCGCGAACTTGAAAGCGCCGTTGGCGGTCACCACCAGGCTCTGAGAGCTCACCGCTTCGCTTAAGGTGAGCGACTCGCCGGTCTCGAGCCCGCTCAACGAACCGCCAACGTAGTACTTGTCTTTATTTCCCGAGCCCGCTATGCCGGAACAACCCACCAGTAAGAGCAGGGCCAGGATGGTTGAGAAGAGCGTCCAGGTAATACCATTCGACTTCCTTAGCCTGTCTGGCAAGACATGCATGGCACACCTCCTTCTTTCGTGTGCCATCAGTATAAAACAAAATAACCGCTACCGGTTACTTCAGTTCCTGCCGGTAGCGGTTTTGGTTAGCATACGGAAAGCAGTATTTTGGCGTCGTCACCCATTATTACGTCCACGCCCATAGCGGCCAGCTTGCGGGCCTGGTCCGCGTCGTTGACGGTCCAGGTGGCCACCGCCAGCCCCTTGCGATGCCAGCGGGCCAGCAGCTCCGGCGTTACCAGGCGGAACTCGGGGTGGACAGCTTCGAGACCTAGCAGCTCGGCCATACGGCTGGTGTCGTAGATCCGGAACAGGTAACCCAGCGGGATGGACGGTTGCTGCTGGCGTACCTTCAGCAAGGCCACCGGGTCGTAAGAGGAGATCCATACCCGTTTCTTGCCACTCCAGTTGACGACCGTATCGGCCAGTTCGTGGGCGCGGCCGTCCTCGAGGCCGGGAATGCTCTTCAGCTCCAGGTTTACCAGGAAGTCGCGGTGCGGCTCCAGCAGATCCAGGAGCTGCTCGAGGGTCACTATCTCCGGCCGCAGCTCGCGCAGCTCCTCGTAGGTCATGTCGGAGATCAGCCGCAGGCCCACCACGAAGTCGTGGTGGATGACCAGCACTCCGTCCTTGGTACGCTGAACGTCGGTTTCTATACCGTCCAGGC
>JALVWZ010000399.1 GCA_027023115.1 Thermaceae bacterium | reverse complement strand
GATGAAAAAGCGGCATGTGGTGAGCGGCTTGTGGCCTGTAGTAGTAGCTCGTGGGCGTGTCGTCTCGCCCGCGGGGCGGACCCGTGTGTCCGCCCCTTAGGTTCGTGGTGCGTAGTACGTGGTGCGTGGTGACGGAGACGGGCCGCCCGCGGCTGCGGCTCGCATCGGACAAATCTCCCTCCCCTTCGGGGAGGGCTGGGGAGGGGTTTTGAAACCGGCAAGTGGCTCGTGGCCCGTGGCTTGTGGAAACACCGCCATACGTCGTTTCGCACACCCATAATCCGGCCTACTACACCCCCGCACCCTACCTCCTACGTCCATTCCCCACCAACCTCCCACACCCTGCATCCCACATCCCGACGAACAATCCCCCTCCGGCGGCTTCGCCGCCACCTCCCCCCGTGGGGGAGGCAAAGCGAGCAAGCGACTTGTGGCGAGTGGACTTTGGAAATACCGCCATACGTCGTTTCGCACGCTCATAATCCGCCTGCCTACTTCCCACAACCTAATCACTACCTACCACGCACTACGCACTACGTACTACGTACCGCGCACCACGCTTCCCCTCCCGGACTTTGCGAACGACGTGTTGGGAGGTTGCAGCTATCCGGCCAGTACTCTTTCGGTATCGAGAGCTATCGCCAGCTCTTCGTCGGTGGGAACCACCCGCACCTCGACCCGACTGGCGGCCGACGAGATTAGAGGACCGCCAGCACGATTGGCGGCGTCGTCCAGCTCTATGCCCAAGAACTCCAGGCCCGCCATGCTGCGCCGGCGTACCTCGGCGTCGTTCTCGCCGACGCCGGCGGTAAAGGCCACGCCGTCGAGCCCGCCCATGGCGGCCGCGTAAGCGCCGACGTACTTCTTGATCCGGTAGGTATAGATACGGAGGGCCATTTCCGCGCTCTCCGACCCGGCGGCAACGGCGCGGTGCAGGTCGCGCAGGTCGGAATAACCCGCCAGGCCAAGCAGGCCGCTTTGCTTGTTGAGCAGTTCGCCGGCCTTTTCTACGCCCAGTTTGCGGGCCAGCTCGAGCACCAGCCCCGGATCCACGTCGCCGGCGCGGCTGCCCATTACCAGCCCTTCCATGGGGGTAAAACCCATGCTGGTGTCTACGCTCTTGCCAAACTTGACGGCGCTCGCCGAGGCGCCGTTGCCGAGGTGGAGGACTATCAGGCGCAACTCGGTGAGGGGCCTGCCCATCTGATCGGCCAGCCTGCGGGATACGTAGCGGTGCGAGGTGCCGTGAAAGCCGTAGCGGCGGTAGCGGTTTTCGTCGGCCAGCTCGCGGGGGATGGCGTAGCGCCAAGCGCGCTCGGGCATCGTTTGATGAAAGGCGGTATCGAAGACCGCGACCTGCGGCAGGTCGGGCATGGCCGCCAGGGCGGCGCGGATACCGGCGATGTTGGCCGGGTTGTGCAGCGGAGCCAGGGGCGCGTACTCTTCGAGCCGCTCCAGCACCGCCGGGGTAATCAGGCTGGAGGTGGTGTAGTCGCCGCCGTGAACCACGCGGTGACCCACGGCGTTCACCTCGTTGACGGGAACTTGCTTTAGCACCTGCTCGAGGGCGGCACGGTGGTCGGGGGCAGCCACTTCCCGTTCTTCACCGCCCATTTGCAAAAGGGGATGGTCCAGGCCGATCCGCTCGACCGAGCCCCTGAGCAGGTGCCGTTCGTCTTCGGTATCGGTAAGCGAGAACTTCAGGCTGGAAGAGCCGGCGTTGAGCACGAGAACCTTCATGCCCTCACCCTAACCGAATATTGCCGGTGACGTTGCTCTTTCGCTTCCTCATCAAACGTTCGTATACTTGTTTTCATGCAACGAGCCGTCTTCGCTATGGTGTTGGGTCTCGCCCTTATTCTCGCCGGCGCTTTGTGGTATTTGCAAGGGGCCGCCAAACCGAACGCCAACCTGGCCGACCCCGCAGCCGGGGCGCACGTCGTGTACGGTAAGGCAAGCGCACCGGTAACGATAGTCGAGTTCAGCAATTATCTATGCCCCCACTGCAAGGACCACGCTGAGCAAAGTTTGCCGCTGATATTTTCGGAATACGTCGACAAGGGCCTGGTTCGCTACATATTCCGTGACCTGCCGTTCCAGCGGCAGGACAACGTGGAACTGGCCGCGCAGGCGGCCGACTGCGCTTACGAACAGGGTAAGTACCTCGAGTACCACGAGTTGCTTTTCCGCGCCAATGGTAGCTGGGGGCGGGCGCCGGTCTTGGAGCTCCCCAAGTACTTTTCCGATTACGCAGGCCAGCTGGGTTTGGACCGGCGCCGCTTCGACCGCTGCCTGGCCGATCAGAAGACCAAACCGTGGGTGGAAGCCGACAAAGCTCTGGCCGAACGGCTAAATATCAATGGCACGCCGTCATTCTTCGTGAACGGCAAGTTCATCGAAGGCTTCAGGCCCTTTAGCGAATGGCGCAAGATAATCTCGGATGCCATGACCGGTAAGAAGTAGAGTTCGTAGCCGGGCGGGTGTCCGGGGCGTCCCGATGATAGAGCCGGCGGCCCAGAACGGGCCGCCGGCTTCTCGGCGTCACCAGCGTCACCGAAGCCGCCGGTTCCTACAAAAGACCCCCTCGCGAATCATCGCGAGGGGGAAAGTGCAGATTGGTTTAGAAGATGGTGACGTGGGCGACCATGTTGCTAAAGCTGAACTTGACGTTCGTAGCCGCGCCCGAGGTGACTTCGGCGCCGATCCAAATCTTACCGGCGTTGATCCCATCGGCAAGGACTTGAGGGTTGGTTGCGCCTAGTTCTATTGGTTGGGTGTCGCCGTTTTGGAAGGTGTAGCTGCCGCTAATGGCGGTTTCACCGCTGGCGTCGCAAATCCAGACCAAGCCACCGTCTTGGCAGCCGGCAGCGCTTGGGTCGGTGACGCGGGCGTAGAACTTCATTTCCAGCGGTGCTTGAATGGCGGTGTACTCGGATTTTACGTTGCCGGTCAGGGTGATGGTCTTGACGTTTACGACCGGTTTTTCGAAGGTGGCGGCGTCTTTGGGGTAGACGACCTTGCCGACGGTGTTGGCGGTAGCGTCAATCGAGATGCTGAAGCTGTCGAGAGGGATGTTGATTGTCGTTCCTCCGCAGGCGGCTAGGGCCATCGCCAGCGTGAAGGCCAAAAGCGAAGTCTTGAGAAGTGTCTTCATAGCACCTCTATGATATGACTCCGGTGCGTGAGAACCCACCCCTAGTTGGGGGTATGGGCCGCGCCGACCCAGTCCAGCCAGGTTTCGCCGCGCTCCGCTAGCAGCCGGTCCACCTCTGCGGCTATCCTTAGGGGCGCGTAGGGGTCGGCGAAGGTCGCCGTGCCCACCGCCACCAGCCGCGCGCCGGCCAGGGCCAGCTCGAGCGCGTCTTCGCCCGTCGTCACACCGCCCATGCCCAGGATGGGCAGATCGGTGTTGCGAAAGAGCTCGTAGACGAGCCGTACCGCGACCGGTTTGATGGCCGGCCCGCTCAGGCCCCCCTGGCGGTTGCCGAGCACCGGCCGCTTACGATCCAGGTTCATGCGCATGCCGAGCAGGGTATTGATCAGGCTAAAACCGTCCACGCCCGCTTCTTCCAGCGCCGCGGCCACGGGCAGGATCGGGCCGTTGGGGCTCAACTTGGCCAGCACCGGCCGGTCGGTGGCGTCTTTTACCGCCCGCAGCACCGCCGCCGCCGCTTGCGGGTCGTGGGCGAAGGGCAGGTTGCCGCCGTGGACGTTGGGGCAGGAGAGGTTTACCTCTATCAGGTCGGCGTAGGGGCTGACCTTGGCGGCTACGGCGGCAAAGTGGGCCGGTTCGTCGCCAAAGACGTTGACGATGACCCGCGCCCCCTGCTCCTTCAGCCAGGGCAGCTCGTCTGCAACGTAGGCGTCCACGCCCTTGTTCTCGAGGCCGATGGCGTTGAGCATGCCCATGGGCGTTTCGGTTATCCGCGGTGTGGGCGCGCCGGCGATGGGGCGCGGCGAAACGCCCTTGGTGGTAATCGCGCCCAGTTTGGCCAGCGGATAAAGGTGGGCGTACTCCCGTCCGAAGTTGAAGGTGCCGCTGGCGGTAACGATGGGGTTGGGGAAATTCACGCCCAAAAACTCCACCTCGAGCCGGTTCACCAAACCACCTCCTCGGCGGCGAAGACGGGCCCGTCTACGCAGGCGTGTTTCTGCCCCGACTTGGTCAGCACCGCGCAGGAAAGGCAGGCCCCCACGCCGCAGGCCATGTGGACGTCGAGGCTCACGTAGGCGGGGCGGTCGTACTCGAGCGCCAGCAGCGATGCCGCCCGCATCAGGCCGTAGGGGCCGACGCTGTAGACGCTCACCGCGGCCCCGTCCGCCAGCAGCCGCTCGAGACCCGCCGTGGGCAGGCCCGCCCGGCCGTAGCTGCCGTCTTCGCTGTAGTACTCCACTTCCAGACCCAGCTCTCCGTAGCTGGCCTTGACAAGCTCGACGTCCTCGTCTCCCGGGGCTCCATGGAAGACGTGCACCCGCCAGCCACGCTCCAGCGCCGCGGCGGCGGTCATCAGCAAAGCGGCCACGCCGGCGCCGCCGCTTACCAGCGCTACGTCGCCCTCTGGCGCCGGGAACCCGTTCCCTAAAGGCGCCAGCGCCCGCAGGCGGGTTCCCGGCGGCAGGTTTACCAGATCGCGGGTGCCGGGGCCAAAGGGGGTGACAACCAGCTCGAGATCGTCTCCTTCCTGCCGCAGCACCGCCAGCGGCCGCCGCAGCACGTGGCCGGGGACGCTCAGGTTGAGGAACTGGCCCGGCCGGAAGCGGCCCGCCAGCGTGGGCGCTCCGAACCGCAACAGGTGGTGCGGTCCCAGGGGGCGGTTCTCACTGAGCAGCAGTTCGTGGTCGTCCCAGCGGGGGCGCTCAGCGTTCACCTCAAGCGACTGCGGCGTCACGCCAGACCTCCTTACCCGCCACCAGCGTCAGCAGCGGCCAGCCCGAAAGCCGCCAGCCGGCCCAGGGGCTGTAGCGCGCCTTGGAAACGAACTTTTCCGGCTCCACCGGCCGCTCGAGGCCGGGGTCGAAGAGCATCAGGTCGGCCGGCGCGCCCACCTCGAGCCGGGCGGGCCCGAGGCCCAGCGCGCGTCGGGGGCCGCTGGTCATCCGCTCGATCAGAACCGGCAGCGGCAGCCCCCGCTTGACCACCAGCTCCGTATAGAGCAGCGCAAAGGCCACCTCCAGGCTGGGTATGCCGAAGGGCGCGCTCTCTAAGTCGCGCTCCTTTTCGGCGCGGGTGTGGGGGGCGTGGTCGGTGCCGATGGCGCAGAGGTCGCCGGCTTCCAGCGCGCTGGCGAGCACCTCCGCGTCCGCCGCTGTCCGCAGCGGCGGAGCGACCTTGAAAAGCGGGTCGAAATCGCGCCAGGAGTCTTCGCTGAGGGTCAGGTGATGGGGCGTCGCTTCTCCGCAGACCGGCAGCCCCTCCGCCCGGGCGGCGCGGATCAGCTCTACCGAGCGGGCGCTGGATACGTGCTGGACGTAGAGCAGCGGCCTGTGCCCCAACGGCTCGAGCTTGCGTACGGCGTAGCGCAAAACCTCCAGATCGCGGGCGACGCGCGCCGCCTCGGCTTCGGGCGGGTTGCCGGCCAGGCCCAGCTCGGCGGCCAGCGGCCCGTCGTTCATCACCCCGCCGCCGCGCAGACCGGCGTCTTCGGCGTGAACGGCCACCGGCAGACCGGCGGCGCCGGCGTAAACCAGGCCGCGCGCCAGCACCCCGGCGTTCTCGTTGGTGCGGCCGTCGTCGGTAAGCAGTACCGCTCCCGCCTGCGCCAGCAGCGCCGCCGGGGTGAGCCGTTCACCGGCTTGGTCGCGGGTGAGCGCTGTCGCTGCCAAGAGGCGGGCGCCGGGGATCTTGCGGGCTTCGTCCAAAAGCGCCTGCACCTGTTCCGGTTCCTGCAAGGCGGGCTCGGTGTTGGGCATGGCCAGCACGGCGCCGTAGCCGCCCTTGGCGGCGGCGCGCAGGCCGCTGGCCAGGTCTTCCTTGACCTCATGGCCGGGGGTGCGCAGGTGGGTGTGGGGGTCCGTGAGGGCCGGAGTCAGGACCTTCCCCGCCGCCTCGACGACCCGCGCGGCGTCGCCGCCGCTGAGCGAGGCGATGCGCCCTTCGGCGACGAGCACGTCGGCCGTTCCCAGCTCGCCGGAGCCGTCCACCAGGCGGGCGTTTTTGATGAGCAGGCTCATGCCGCCCTCCCGACCAGCAGGTGATAAAGCACGGCCATGCGCACCGCCTCGCCGGCGCGAACCTGCCGCTCGACGCGGCTTTGGGGGCCGTCGGCCAGGGCGCCTTCTATTTCCACGTCGCGGTTCATGGGCCCGGGGTGGAGCAGGGGAGCCGTGGGCTTGGCGCGCGCCAGCCGCGCCTCGGTGACCTGGTACTTGGCCACGTACTCCCGCAGCGAGGGGAGCGTTCCTTCGCCCATGCGCTCGCGCTGCAAGCGCAGCACCATTACCGCGTCGGCGTCTTCCAGGGCTTCGTCGAGGTCGGCGGTCAGCTTGGCGCCGGGCAGGT
>JALVWZ010000398.1 GCA_027023115.1 Thermaceae bacterium | reverse complement strand
TTGGACGGCGGGGTTGTCGGCCCCAGCCTCCTCAAGCTGCTCGGCCTTTCTTGCCGCTCTCCATATCTCCTTGCCAACCGTTGTAAGCTGCATCCGTGGGGACCTCCTCTCTCCTGGAGTGGTCCCCCTTATTTTTATGGGTTGGGGTGTCTCAGATGTGTTTGTCCGGGGACAAACCGCCGGTTAATCATTCCCCGCCGGCAGGGGGATAGGCTGAGGGCATGGACTTCCACCGGCGCTGGGCGGCGCACCGCGCCTGGCGGGTGCGGGCGATGCTGGCGGCGCTCTTGGCGCTCGCGGCCTGGCCGGGGCGCGCCTTGCTGGGGCCGGCGGCGCTCTTCCTGCCGCTGGCGGCGCTTTTCTACCCGCTAAGGCGGGAGGAGAAGCGGGCGCTGGCGGAGATAGACGAAGAGCTCGGTCTGGTCTACCGGACCGCGCTCGAGACTCCCGCGGGTGACCCGGCTGCTCCCCGCCTGCGCCGCGAAGCGGAGGAGGCCGCCCGCCGCGCGCGGCTGCCGCGCTTTCCCTGGGCAGAGCTGACCCTGGCGGCGGCTTTGTGGTTGGCGGCGGGTTTTCTGCCCCCGCCCGGCGGCAAGGCGCCGACTACGAGCGCGGCGAGCCCCGGTTCCACCGGCGCGGCCCAACGTCCGGCCGGCGGCAAGGAGTCACAGTCGGCGGACCAAGAGGGAGGGCGTGAGCAGGCCACCCCGCCCCGCAGCGGCCCCGCCGCGCCGGGCCAAGAGGAGGCATCTCCGGCCGCAAACGAAGAAGCGCCGCGACAGGGCGACGCGCGCAGCGCCGAGAAGGGCGCCCGGGAACCGGCCGCTACCCGGACGCAGCCGGCCCCCGCCGCGCCTTTTTCCTGCCGGGTCGCGGCGAGCGGCGAGCCGGCTTCGGCTTCTGAAGGAAGTGGCGAGGGGCAGCCGGCCGGGACCGTCGGGGGTGAAGGCGCGTCGGTTCCCAAGGCGGCCGCGCCGGGAGAAAAAGCAGGGGAGGCGGGGGCGCAGCTGCTCGATAGCACCGGCGGCGCCGGTCGCGGGCGGAAAAGCGGCGGCAACCAGCCTCCCAAGGCGTTCGCGCAACCTGCTGCGGCGGGCGGGGAAAAGCTGCCGAGCCCCTGGCCGGCGGGCAGTCCGCCGCAGGACGTCAAGCGGGCCGCGGAGCGTTACATCCAAAACAACCCCCTGCCGCCGGGAGCGGCAGAGGCGCTGCGGCGTTACTTCGAGCTGGAACGGTAGCGCTCGAGCCAGATCAAACCCAGTCGCTCGACCAGCATGGCGGCGCTGCCAAAGATGAACAGGTAGACCCCCTCGGTGTAGCGCTCGGGGTTCAAAAACAGCACGCTACCCGCCACGAAGGCCAGCCCGCCGGCCAGGCCCAGGGCCGTGAGAAGGCGCTCGGGTACAGACCGCATCACCTTCCACTTATACAACGCGCGAACGATGATCTTTGGCAAGCCCCCGCTAGAGCGTCGCTCGCTTCGTTCCAAGGACCCCGGCGCATGGTCACCCGCGCCGAAAGGGGCGTTTGCCACCAGCTCGACCAGCAAACGCTCGGAGCCTGCTCTGCCGGGTTGGAACGGTGCCCGCGCCGGTATGGCACGATTGCGCTCGAGCCGGTTTTTTGGCAGCGAGCCCAGGCGACGCCCCTGCTTGCAGCGTGGGAAAATGGAGGGGTGCGCGACACTCTTTTGTTCGCCGTCCTGCTCCTCCTCACGGCCTGCCGGGCCGCCGCGCCCGCGCGGCCGCCCGCGGATGGGGACGGGGCCCCTAGCGGCCCGCCGCAACTTGGCGAGGTGCGCGTCTACGCCACGCTCCACTCGGCGGGTTTCGAGTGGCGGTTCCGCGCCGACCCCGAGGCCCGGGCGACCTGCGGCCTCAAGTACCGCGCCGCCGGCGAAGCCGCCTGGCGCGAGGCCTGGCCGCCCTACCGCGTCCAGTACGACCCGCCGAGCCCGGTGGCCGGCAAAGGCGCGAGCTTCGACGGCTGCGCCGGCTCGGTCTTCTTCCTGAAGCCCGGCACCCCTTACGAGCTCTGGCTCAGCCTCACCGGCCCCGAGGGTCTCATGGACGAGGGTGTCGTCGAGGTTACTACCCAAAGCGAGCCCAAAATCGCCGCGGGCGCCCCCGTCTACTACGTCGCGCCCGGCAGCGGCGGGGGCGCGGGCACGGAGGCCAACCCCTACCGGGGCATCGAGGAGGCCCAGCGGCACGCCCGGCCCGGAGACGTCTTCTTGCTGGGGCTCGGCGAGTACGCCGGCTTCGCGAACGGCGAGATAGAGTTCGACCAGCCCGGCGAGGAGGGCCGCTGGGTGGTCTGGAAGGCGGCCGAGCCCGGCGTGGTCTTCAGCGCGCCGGTGCGCGTCGCCGCGGATTACGTCTGGCTCGAGGGCGTGCATCTGCGCGGCACCCTGAACGACGACGACGATAGCGACTGGGGTTTGCGCACGTACAACGCCCCGGAGCGGGTGGTGATCCAGGGCAACACCTTCACCGACTTTCACTATTCGATAGCCCTCAACCACGGCGGCGCGGCCTGGGTGATCCGCGACAACGTCATCGTCGGCGACAAGGACCTGCGCGAGTGCCTGGACGACGCCGGCCACGAGATCCACGCCGGCGACTGCCCGCAAAAGACCTGGGGCGGCGAGGGGATCGAGCTCAACCACACCGCCGGCCACACCGTGGCCCACAACCGCATCAGCCGCGTCGCCGACGGCATCTCTTATCCGCTTGAGAACGTCGACATCTACGGCAACGAGATCTTCGACGTCACCGACGACGGCATCGAGCCCGACTACGCTTACGCCAACGTCCGTGTCTGGCAGAATCGCATCAGCAACGCCCGTCACAACGGCCTCAGCTTCCAGCCGATGAACGGCGGCCCCTGGTACTTTTTGCGCAACCAGGTGGCCGCGCCGCTCGAGTCCACCCTTAAGCTGCGCCGCCTCAGTCGGGTGCTGCTGGCCCACAACCTGCTCGTCGGCTGGGAGGACGCGGTGGCGGCCACCTACGACACCGAGGGCCTGCGCCACATCGACTCGCTGAACAACCTCTACGTCTCGGCCGCCGGCCGCTACGTCTGGGAGCAGTACGACGACGGACCGGTAAAGACCCGGCTCGATTACGACGGCTTCGACTGGGGCAGCGCGACGAAGGCCTTCAAGTGGGGGCCCGACCACCGCTACCCGGACCTGGCGGCCTTCCAGGCGGCAACCGGGCTCGAGCCCCACGGCCTGGTCTTCAACCGCGCCGACTGCTTCGAGGCCTGGCCCGTCACCCGTCCGCCGCGTGCGGCCAGGCTGGCGGCCATGACGCTAAAGCCCGGCTGCCCGGCGGTGGACGCCGGCGTGGAGCTGCCCAACCTCACCGGCGCATACAACGGCGCCGCCCCCGACCTGGGTCCCTACGAACTTGGGAGCGAGCCGACCGCCTACGGTCCGCGGTAGCTCGAGTGCCGGTCAAAGCCCAGCTCCCGCCAGGCTGTAAAGTCGAGCCAGGTCTGGCAGCTCCAGAGTTTGCTCCAGCAAAAGGGTCGGGAGCGGTCCGAACGGTAGTCGTTGTGGTCGAACGCAGAGGGAACCGCCGCGAACTTAGGGTTGGCGGTGCCCAGCACCAGCCGCTTGCCGACTAGCTCGTTATGGGTAACGGTCGCGCCGGGGTTTTCGCGCACCGGGAAAAAGACCAGCTGGGCGCAGTCCCAGGAAGGGGCGCAGTTGTCTTCCAGGCGGTTGTCCTTCACCGTGTGGCCGGGGCCGGTGAGCGCCAGCCCACCGTTGGAGTTCCAGGAGAGCACGTTCCCCTGCACCAGCACCGGGGCGCTGCCGACGTCGAGCATGATTCCGGCGCTGCGCAGCGTCTCCGAGCCGCCGTTTTTGACGGTGTTGCCGCTAATGACGTTGCCGGGGCCGATGAAGAGGGTGTATATGCCGGCGGCGTCGTAGATGTAAGCGTTGGCGTGCAAGACGGTGTTCCCCTCGACCCGGTTCTTCTGCACCAGAGAGGCCTGCGGCGGGAAGTCGGTGGCCAGGCCAATGCCGGCGCTGGCGGTGTTCTCGACGCGGCAACCGCTAATCCGGTTGTTCCAGGAGCGGTGCTCGAGGTCTCCCGGTGGTCCGAAGGCGTAAATGGAAATGCCGCCCCCCATCACGTCGCTCACCCGGCTCTGCGTAACCTGCGAGTCGCTGCTGCCAAAGAGGAGGATGCCGGTCTTGTGGCCGCTCGAGCCCACCCCGCGCACCGTCACGTCGCTCACTTTGACGTGGCTCGAGCCCTGCACGAAAACGCCCACCTCGCTCATTCCCGAAAAATCCAGGCCGGCCACCGTCACGCAGCACGAGCGCACCAACCGCAGACCGTAGCGAACCCGCGCCAGCCGCGCCTGCGGGGGTGCGTCGCTCTTCAGGTAAACCGCTCCTTCGTCGGGGTTCCACAGCCAGTCGCCCGGCTCGGTCAGCCCCGCCGGGTCGGGCGCCACCTTGGGCGGGGGCAGCGTCCGTCGCCACTGCTTCTCACGGCCGGCCTCGAGTTGGCGGACGTGCATCGGCACGCCGGCGGCCAGCTTGACCAGGGTCAGGCTGGTCACCAGCCGGCCTTGCACCGCCCGCACCACGAAGGCGCGGTAGCCGCCTTCCAGCTGCAGCAGGATCGCCCCAGGTTTCAGGCCGGCGGGCTCTTCCGGAAAGCGCAGCACCGTCAGCCGCGGCCGGGGTTCGCCGCGGTAGTAAAGCAGTCCCGGCACCGGCGACCCGGGGCCCAGCACCGCCTTGTAGACCCCTGCGCCCACCGCCTGCCAGTCGGGAACGACCGTACCGTCGAAGAGCGGTGGCGCACCCTCGCCGTACGCGCCAATCGCGATCGGCGCCGCCGGCTCCCCGTCCAGCCAGCCAAAATCGAGCCCTTCGTGCCAGACGCAGCCGCGGTGAAACAGCACCCGGTCGCCGGGCGCCAGCCGTACCCGCCGCACGCGCGCCGCCGTCTGCCAGGCTTCCTCCGGGGTGGTGCCGCCGGCCGAGTCGCTACCCCGGCAGGCGTCCACGTAGTAATCGGTCGCGCCCGCAGCGCCCGCCAGCAGCACCGCCGTCAGCAACAAACCGCCCCAAATCGTTCGCAAGCCGCCCATCACGCTCACCTCCAGCGCCGGTTGATATGCATGTTCTCCTTCCAGGATACTCCCGGATTCCATTTCGTTGAATTACGAAATAATAATTGCTACAATTACAGCGTGTCCCTAAGTCTGCTTTTCAAGGCCCTGGCCGACCCGACCCGGCGCGCCGTCCTCCAGGAGCTGCGCGCCGGAGAGCGCAGCGCCGGTGAGCTGGCCCAAAAGTTCCCGCTGGCGCGCAGCACCCTCAGCCAGCACCTAGGGGTCCTGCGCGAAGCGGGGCTGGTCGAGGTCGAGGTTCGCGGCAACCGCCGCGTCTACCGCCTGGCCGCTTCGGTAATGGAAGAGGCGCTGGCCTATCTGCTGGAGTTGGGCAAAGGAGACGAAGAAGATGAAAAAGCACACCCCAAGCATCTTGGCCTTGATGGTTAGCTGGGGCGCGACCCTCTACGCCCTGGCGCTCTTTCCCGACCGGATCCCACTCCACTGGAACTTCGCCGGCGCGGTGGACCGCTGGGGCTCCAAGCTGGAAATTCTTACCCTGCCCGCCCTGCAGCTGCTGATCGTAGCGGTGCTGGCGGTCTGGCCCCGCTTCGACCCCAGCCGCCGCGGCCCCTGGAAGGCCTGGCCGCTGCTCGTCGCCGCCACCGCCTGGGTGCTCACCCTCATGCAGTTGGGGATCCTCTACCTCACCTGGACCACGCTGCAGGGAGCGGCGCCGGGCCCGGTCGCCTCAGAACGCGGCCTGCGCTGGCTCCTGGTAGTGCTCGGCCTTACCTTCGCGGTGCTCGGGAACTACCTCCCCAAGGCGCCCCAAAACTGGGTCTTCGGCGTGCGCACCCCCTGGACGCTCAGCAGCCCCCGCGCCTGGCAGGTCACCCACCGCGTCGGCGGCTGGTTGTTCCTGGTCCTCGGCTTGGCGACGGTCGCTGCCGCCTGGCTCTGGCCGCCCCAGATGGTGCTTTCGGCCATGGTCGCGGCGATGCTTCTGGTGACCCTCTACCTGACGGTTCTCTCCTGGTCGGTCTGGCGTTCCGAAAAAAGCGCGGACTCGAAGGGCTAGTGCGCAAAAGGCGAAGCCGCCGCTGGGGCGGTACGCGGTGCGTGGTAGGTAGCGATTAGGTTGTAGGAGGTGGGATGTGGGGTGTGGGAAGTGAAGCGGTACGTGGTACGTAGTACGTAGTACGTGGTAAGTAGTTTGAATCGAGCGCGCCATGCGCGGTAGCGCGCCACGGTGTTTTCGCAAGCCGTGAGCCACAAGCCGCTCACCACTTACCGCTCTTTCCCGATTCCCCGGACGAGGCCGGCCGGGCCGACCGAGATCCGGGGCCCATGCCGGAAGCGAAGCCGCAGCCTAGCCGCCGCCGCCGACGTTGGCGTGTATCGAAAGTTGATCGTGACGCTCTAACAAACCACAATCCACAAGCTACAGGCCACG
>JALVWZ010000397.1 GCA_027023115.1 Thermaceae bacterium | reverse complement strand
AGCACGTCCAGGCCGGTCAGGTCGGCGGTGCGGAAGATGGCGCTCTTGGGCCGCCCGATCAGCGGACCGGTGAGGGCGTCCACCTCGTCGATTGTCAGGTCGTGCTTCTCCATCAGCGCCACGGCCTTGAGCATGCCGTAAACGCCCAGACGGTTGGCGATGAAGCCAGGCACGTCCTTGGCGCGGACGATCCCCTTGCCGAGGATGCGGTCGCCGAAGTTTTCGATGGCCTCCAGCACCGCCGGATCGGTGTGCGGGGTGGGAATGATCTCCAGCAGGTGCAGGTAGCGCGGCGGATTGAAGAAGTGGGTGCCCAAGAAGTGTTTCTTGAAGTTCTCGGAGCGCCCCTCGATTAGCTGGCTCATAGGAATGCCCGAAGTGTTGGAGGTTACTATCGCGTGATCGGGCAGTATCCCCTCCAGCCGCTCGTAGAGCTCGCGCTTTGGCTCGAGCTTTTCGATGATCGCCTCGATGACCCAGTCAACGTCTTTCAGAAGCTCCAGATCGTCGCGGGTGTTGCCGATGGTAATCAGAGCCGCGCGATCCTTGCGCATGAATGCGGCCGGTTTGGCCTTCTTGGCGCGCTCGAGGCCCCGCTTGACGAACTCCAGCGGATCGTCCTTCCCGGGGATGTCGAGCAGCACCACCGGCACGCCGACCGATGCGAGCAGCGCGGCTATGCCGCTTCCCATCGTGCCTGCGCCGACGACACCTACCTTCTTGATTCGCATATTCGCCTCCTTATACCGAGTATAAACTTATACCGAGACTACCCCTCTTGTCCAGTACCACCGTCCCGGTTTTGCGCTCCTTTTCCATTCTAGCGCGAACGCCGGTCGTTACGCTCTGGCGCTCGGGGGGTAAAAAACGTTATATTGACCTCGATGCAATTTTGTACCTGGTACACCACGACCGGCACCCGGAGGCAGCCATGAACGACAAGCCCTGGCTCGACCATTACGACGAAGGAGTGCCCGCCGAGCTGGACGAAAGCCTGCTGGTTCCCCTGCCCCGAGCGCTCGAGCGAGCAGCGGCCAAGTACCCGCACCGGCCCGCGCTCGATTTTCTCGGCCGGCGCATGAACTACCGCCAGCTCTGGCGGGAGGTGCGCAACTTTGCCGCCGCCGCCAGTTCCGCCGGCCTGCGCCCCGGCGACCGGATGGCGATCATGCTCCCCAACAGCCCCCAGTTCGTCATTGCCTTTTACGGTGCGCTACTGGCCGGGCTGACCGTGGTCAACGTCAACCCGATGTACACCCCCAGCGAACTCGACTATCAACTGGTCGACTCGGGCGCCGATGCCCTGGTGATCCTCGACCTGCTCTGGCCCCGCTACGCCGAGATCGCCGCCGAACGCCCCCTGAAGCTGCTGGTGCGCACCGGCATCCAAGATTACCTGCCCTTTCCCAAGAACCTCCTCTTCCCGCTAAAGGCCAAGAAAGAAGGAACCTGGCCCAAAAACCCCGGCGGCATCCCCTGGCGGCGCTTTCTGGCCTCCGGCGGCGAGCCGCCGGCGCTGGAGCTAGACCTGGACCGCGTCGCCCTCCTGCAGTACACCGGCGGCACCACCGGCCGGCCAAAGGGAGCCATGCTCAGCCACCGCAACCTGGCCGCCAACGCCCTGCAGGTGCAGGCCTGGATCCCCGACTTCAAAGAGGGCCAAGAGGTGGTCCTCGGGGTCATTCCATTCTTCCACGTCTACGGGATGACCGTGGCCATGAACCTGGCCATTGTCGGCGCCGGCAAGCTGGTATTGCTGCCGCGCTGGCACGTCGGAGAGGTCTTACGAACCATCGTGCGCACCCACCCCAGCCTCTTCCCGGGCGTGCCGACTATGTACGTCGCCATCAACACCTACCCGCGGGTCGGCGACTACGACCTAACCTCCATCCGCGCCTGCATCTCCGGCTCAGCGCCCCTGCCGGTCGAGGTGGCCGAGACCTTCGAGAAGATCACCGGCGCCAAGCTGGTAGAGGGCTACGGCCTGACCGAAGCCGCGCCCGTCACCCACGCCAACCCCATCTACGGCCGGCGCAAGACCGGCTCCATTGGCCTGCCGCTGCCCAGCGTCGAGGCCCGCGTGGTGGGCTCAGACGACGAAGACTTGCCCCCCGGCGAGGTGGGCGAGCTGGTGGTCAAGGGGCCCAACGTGATGATGGGGTACTGGAACCGGCCGGAGGAAACGGCGCAGACGTTGAAAGACGGCTGGCTGTTTACCGGAGACGTGGCGCGGATGGACGAGGAGGGGTACTTCTACATCGTCGATCGCAAGAAGGACATGATCATCGCCGGCGGGTACAACATCTACCCGCGTGAGGTGGAAGAGGTTTTGTATCAACACCCGGCGGTAAAGGAAGCGGCGGTAGTAGGGGTGCCCGACGCCTACCGGGGTGAGACGGTGAAGGCCTTCGTGGTGCTCAAGGAAGGCTACGCCGGCGAGGTGAGCGAGGAGGACCTGCGCGCCTTTGCCAAGGAGCGGCTGGCGGCCTACAAGGTGCCCAAGCTGTGGGAGTTCCGCGAGGAGCTGCCGAAGACGGCGGTGGGGAAGATATTGCGGCGGCGGTTGCGCGAGGAATGACGCTCACCACGAGCATTACCCACATTGGGTATACTGAGAACAAGAAACGAGGGGGTTAAAGATGGTAGATCCCGGTTCGCTCGAGGCAGGCGCCGGCTCCGGCAATAGTCAACCGCAACACCCCTGGTACGCCTACTACGACGAGGGCGTGCCCCACGAGGTCAGCTACCCCGAAGTTCCCCTTTACGAGCTCATGCTCCGCACGGCCGAGCAGGCGGGCGACAAGCAGGCAATCGACTTTCTCGGTTACCGGATGAACTACCGCCAGCTCTGGCAGCAGACCCGCAGCTTTGCCCGCGCCCTGCAGGACCTGGGCGTAAAACCCGGCGAGCGGGTCTCGATCATGCTCCCCAACAGCCCCCAGTTCGTCATCGCCTTTTACGGCGCTCTGCTTGCAGGCGCGGTTGCGGTCAACACCAACCCTCTCTACACCCCCCGCGAACTCTCGCACCAACTGCGTGATTCTGGCGCCGAGACCCTAGTGATCCTCGACCTGCTCTGGCCCCGCTACGCCGAGGTGGCCGCCGAGGTGCCGGTAAAGCGCGTCGTCACCACCGGCATCCAGGACTACCTGCCCTTTCCCAAGAACCTCCTCTTCCCTCTCAAGGCCAAGAAGGAAGGAACCTGGGTCAACCTGCCGCGCCAACCCGACAGGTACGACTGGAAACGGCTGATCAAAACGCCGCCTACGCCACGGGAACACCCTGCCCGGCCGGACGACCTGGCTCTTCTGCAATACACCGGCGGCACCACCGGCGTGGCCAAGGGGGCCATGCTCAGCCACCGTAACCTGATAAGCAACGTCTACCAGGTGGACGCCTGGGAACCCGGGCAGGTCTGGAAGAACGGCGTCATGCTCGGCGTGATTCCTTTCTTTCACGTCTACGGGATGACCGTTTCGATGAACTATTCGGTGATGCGCGGGATGAAGATGGTGCTGCTGCCGCGCTTCGACATCGCCGAGGTGGTAACCGCCATCGAAAAACACCGGGTGACCCACTTTCCCGGCGTACCCACGATGTACGTGGCCTTCAACACCTTCCCCGACATCGAAAAGCGCAACATCCGCAGCATCAAGGTTTGTCTTTCGGGCGCCGCGCCGCTGCCGGTGGAAGTGGCCACAAAGTTCGAGGAGCTGACCGGCGCCAAGCTCGTAGAGGGCTACGGCCTGACCGAGGCTGCGCCGGTGACGCACTGCAACCCACTCTACGGTAAGCGCAAGGTGGGTTCGATAGGGCTGCCCTTCCCTTCGGTAGACGCCTATGCCGCCGACGCCGAGGGCAATAGGCTACCCCCAGGCGAGGTAGGCGAGCTGGTGGTCAAGGGGCCCAACGTGATGATGGGGTACTGGAACCGGCCGGAGGAAACGGCGCAGACGTTGAAAGACGGCTGGCTCTTCACCGGCGACGTGGCGCGGATGGACGAGGAGGGATACTTCTACATCGTCGACCGCAAGAAGGACATGATCATCGCCGGCGGGTACAACATCTATCCGCGTGAGGTGGAAGAGGTTTTGTATCAGCACCCGGCGGTGAAGGAAGCGGCGGTTGTGGGGGTGCCCGACGCCTACCGGGGTGAGACGGTGAAGGCCTTCGTGGTGCTCAAGGAAGGTTACGCCGGGGAGGTGGGCGAGGAGGACCTGCGCGCTTTCGCCAAGGAGCGGCTGGCGACCTACAAGGTGCCCAAGCTGTGGGAGTTCCGCGAGGAGCTGCCGAAGACGGCGGTGGGGAAGATATTGCGGCGGATGCTCAGGAAAGAAGAAGAGGAAAAGCAAACAGGCAGTTAGCATTCCCGCCGAATGAGTGTGGAACGGGGCACGCGAATACCGGGCCCGTGTTAGTATATTGGCATGATATCAAGTAAGTTGCTTTTATCGCTGGTGTTGTCCGCGCTGCTTACGCCGCTGGCGTTTGCCTTTGGCCCGCCCCAAACCGCTCTGGACAACCTGCGGGCGATCAACGAAGCGGGAATCCAGCAGGTGACGGAAGACGACATCCTCTGGCTGGAAAACGAGTTCCTGCAAGACGAGACCGTAGCCGGACTTCGAACTTCGTTCGAAAACAATTCGTGGCCGACCGAGGGAATATTCGAGGGCCTAGACCCGGCAGCTTCGGCGGCGGACGTCTTCCACCTGGGAGAGCCGCTGTTCATTGCCTCGCTCTTTGACCGCGACGACCCCATGCCCACTAGCGGCTTGATTGACCGCTGGCTGACGCGCATGGCCCGGCGTACCCTGCGTGAGTGGAAAATAGACGACCAGCAGACCGACTACCTGAACTGGCTCGAACAGGTCAAGCTCTGGTACTGGCGCAATGCCCTGGTCGAGGCCGGACCTGTCTACCTGGTGCCGGTGCTCGACAGTCGGGGCCGCTGCGTATTGCTTGAAAAAAACTACGGCTGGGTATTCACGGGGTCGGCTAGCAAGACCACCAGTCCGTGCGAAAACGGCAACGCCTACTTGAACAAAAACGACGCCAGACGCCTGCTCGAGTCCGCGGGGCACGCGTCGAGCAAACCCCTGCGCGCGCTAAGACCGCTTGGCGGCAACGGTTACGTCGTTCCCGAGAATTGTATTCACCGCAAAATAATGGAACCTGGCAGTACGGGCGTATGGACGAACGGCGCTTACGCGGTAGACGTGCTGCACGGAACCTTATCCAAGGTGTCTCCACGGCTCGCGGAAAACGTGAATCACGCCTACCCCCCGGCCGAGCCGGGCGAATACCTTTTGCGAAACGAACGAGCCTGGCTGACGCTTCACGCGCCGTTCGAGTTAAGGCCATTTTCGTGCCCTGAAAATGTGCCCCATAGCCCCATTGAACCGGCCGCTATACCGACGGAGCGGCCGACGCTCGAAAGGCTGCACACGGCCTTCGTGCCAAACAAAGTGAGTCTGGATGAAATCCGGCCCGATGATTTCCTGACCAACTTTCGCAGGCTGGCGTATGGCGGCCCCAAAATCTCTGAAATAGCAAGGATTTTACGGAGCCCGGTCAAGAAGAAGCTGATCTCCGGGATGAACCCCAAGGCCTCAGCGCTCGACGCCCTCGAAGCGGGCCCCGTCCTGCGAGCGGACTCTTTGATTAGGTTGCCGGAAAATCCCGACGATAGCCGCATCCCGCCGGAGCTGCTTACCGCCGCGGCGCGGGGTCTGCAAAAGATATACGCCCAGTCGGGATCAGAGGTTTCCGAAGATGACGCACGTCTGCTGACCTGGCGCCGGCTCCGAATCAACTCCGGCCCGGCATATTTCGTGCCACTGAGCGACCCCAAAACGGGCCATTGCCTGGCAATACTTCGGGTTTCGGCGCTTCACGAGCCCCTTGCGGGAGGGTACGCGCTAGGACCTTGCGTAAGCAACGCACCGCCGCTAACCAGCCAGGGAGCCGCAGAGCGGTTGGAGCGTCTGGAACTGCACGCTGCGGGCCGATTGCAGCTGGTCATGATCCCCCACAAACCCACCGGCGAATCTCTAGAAAGTTGTGAATCTCTATACCCCAACGGCCCTTTCTGGAGCGACGGCCAGGTCGCCGTACATGCCTTTAGCGGCCACGCATACCGTATCGAACCTAGCGGGATAGTCCTGGACGATCCCCCACCGCCGCTGTTTGGCACCGTTACGGTCCCGGTGAACGGCGAGAAGATTACTTTCTTACACGCCTACCTGCCGCTTTCTTTGAGGCCGCTCGACTGCCAGCCGCCAAAGTAGCGCCACTGTCATCCGCGCAGCAAGCATATCCACCGGCTTTAGCCGGCGGTCTGCATGCGCTTCTTGGCTTCTATTAGCAAACGTTCGTCTATCAGGTCTTTGAGATTGGTCCCGCCCAGTACCTCGCGGATAGCCATGTCCACCCGCCGCCAAAGGGCCTCGGTGGAGCACTGCCCCTGGTGGTCACAGCTGCCCGGGTCTTCTATGCAACCCACCGGCGAGAGCGAACCTTCCATGGTCTCGACCACGGCCAGGGCGCTAATCTCTTCCGGCGGCCGCGCCAA
>JALVWZ010000396.1 GCA_027023115.1 Thermaceae bacterium | reverse complement strand
GTTTCTTGGCGCGGCGGGCGGCGGCGTAGGAGCCGGTCTTGTCCATAAGCCCCAGCACGTAGCCGCCAAAGGCGTTGCCGAGGGGGTTGGTGTCTTCTGGAAAGACCATCTCGAGGGTGCGGGCCTCTGTAGCTTCCATGGCTACGATGCTAACACTCACGGAATGGGGCTCATTTTGCCAGCCCGGTCAATCCGTGGTGTGATAGGAGTATGGCCGAGCCAAGACCGCGGCCCGGGCGCAACCGCCCCCGCGGGCCCAAAGCATCGACCACCCGCAAGGTCACTTCGGCGGGCGGCGTGGTCTTTCGTGGTTGCCGGCGGCCGCGGGTGCTGCTGATCATGCCGGCCAAGGGCAAACGCCGCCGCTGGAGCCTGCCCAAGGGGCGGGTGGAACCGGGCGAGCGCTACTGGCAGACGGCGCGGCGCGAGGTGCGCGAAGAAACCGGAGCCAACGTCAAGGTGCTCGATCCCATCGAGCGCGTGCGCTACTACTTCATGGCCCACGACGAAGAGGGCGTTCAGGTCAACAAGCGGGTTCACTACTTCCTGATGCGTTACGAAGGGGGCGAGCTAAGGCCGCAGGTCGAGGAGGTGCGGCGGGTGCGCTGGGTGCCGGTGGAGGAGGCGGAAAGGCTACTGGCCTTCGAGAACGAGCGCCGCGTTTTTCGGGCGGCACTGGCGCGCTGGAGGAAGCGATGCAAGAGCACGGGATGACGATAGACCTCTACGAACTGACCATGGCCGACTCCTACTGGCGCCGGGGTATGAACGGCGCGGCGGTCTTCGAGCTGTTCGTGCGACCGCCGGTGCCGCACCGCCGTTTTTTGGTAGCCGCCGGGGTGGAGGCGGCCCTCGAGTACCTGGCCCAACTGCGCTTCGAAGAGCCGGCGCTTGCTTACCTGAGGTCGCTGGGGCTCTTTTCCGAAGGCTTTCTCGACTACCTGGCCGGATTCAGATTTACCGGCGAGGTGTGGGCCGTACGCGAGGGCGAGATGGTCTTTCCCGGCGAGCCGCTGCTCTACGTACGCGCTCCGCGAATAGAGGCGCAGATCGTCGAAACTTACCTGCTCAACGTGGTCAACTTCCACACCCTGATTGCTTCCAAGGCGGCGCGGATGCGCCTGGCGGCGGGGCGCGGCGCCAGCCTGGCCGACTTCAGCCCCCGCCGCGACCACGGGCCGGCCGCGGCGCTGGGAGTGGCCTACGCCAGTTACCTGGGCGGCTTCGACGGCACCTCTAACGTCGCGGCCGGCATGAGCTTGGGTCTGCCGGTGATCGGCACCATGGCTCACTCCTACGTGATGAGCTTCGCCGACGAATTGGAGGCCTTTCGCGCCTTCGCCGCCGACCACCCGCGTCCGGTGCTCCTGATAGACACCTACGACACCCTGCGCGGCGCCGCGCGTGCTTTGCAGGTGGCCCGCGAGCTGCGGGCGCAGGGGCGTTCACTGGCGGGGGTGCGGATAGACTCGGGCGACCTGCCGACGCTCACCAGGAAGGTGCGACGCATCTTCGACGAGGCCGGTTTCCCGGAGGTGCAAATCTTCATTTCGGGCGACCTCGACGAGTACCGGATCCAGGCCTTCCAGGCCGCCGGCGGAGTGGCCGACGGCTACGGGGTGGGGACCAGGCTGGGCGTCAGTTACGACCTGCCCGCCCTGGGCGGGGTGTACAAGCTGGTGGAGGACGAGAGCGGCCCGCGGGTCAAGAAGAGCCCCGGCAAGCAGACCCTCCCCGGTCGCAAGCAGGTTTGGCGGACGGAGGGCGAGGGCGAACTTGCCGACGTGGTCGCGCTGGCGGGTGAAGAGCTGCCGGGAAGGCCCTTGCTAGCGCGGCGCCTGGCTGCCGGCAGGCGCGAGCCGGCCCGGCCGCTGGCCGCGGTTCGCGAGGAAGTTCTGCAAAGTCTCTGGCGGTCGCCCGAGGACCTGCGGATCATCGCTCACGAAGAGCGGCCGCAGTACCCGGTGTCTTTGAGCCCCGGGTTGCTCAAGCTAGTCGCCGAGCTCGAGGGCGCGGGCGACTAGGCGGGCTGCCGCCTGGCGGGGGGTCAGCCGGCCGGTGGCCACCGCGGCCACCAGCTCGTCGCTTTCGCGCACGCTTTCCTGCCCCAGTTGTTGGATGACGCTGGCCACCTCGAAGCGGGCCCGCTCGATGCGGTGCGGTTCCAGCAGACCGTACTCCTCGAGATGGCGGTGGTGGTCTTCGATGGCCGCCAGTAGCTCGGCGGTGCCCTCACCGGTGGTGGCGATGGTGGTTAGCACCGGCACCTTCCAGCCGGCGGGGCGCGGCGGGGCGAATTCCAGGGTGGTGCGTAGTTCCTGGACGATGCGCGCCCCGCCCGGCAGGTCGTACTTGTTGACCGCGATCACGTCGGCTATCTCCATAACCCCCGCCTTGAAGGCCTGGACGGCGTCGCCGGCGGCCGGAGTGAGCACCAGCACGGTGGTGTCGGCCACGCGGGCGATGTCCACCTCGCTCTGGCCGACGCCCACCGTTTCCACGAAGATCCAGTCAAAACCAAAGGCCTCCAATAGCGCCAGCGCGGCCACCGTGGCCCCGGCCAGCCCGCCGAGCGAGCCGCGGCTGGCCATGGAGCGGATGAAGACGCCCTCGTCCTTGTGGTGGCGCATCATGCGGATGCGGTCGCCAAGGATGGCGCCGCCGGTAAAAGGCGAGCTGGGGTCCACGGCCAGCACCGCCGCCGTCTGACCGCGCTCGCGAACGGCGCCGATGAGGCGGTCGGTGAGGGTGCTCTTGCCGGAGCCGGGGCTACCGGTAAGGCCGACCACGCGGGCGCGGCCGCGCCCGCGGGCGGCCCGCAGGAGGGCCTCGCCCTCGGGCAGGCCCGACTCGACCCAGGTCAGCGCCCGCGCCAAAGCGCGGCGGTCGCCTTCAAAGAACGATTTCGCGACGTCCATCTACGGGTGCACGAAGACCGGGACGCGGGCGCGCTCCAGCACTTCGCGGGTTACCGAGCCCATGAAGTAATGCTGGCGGCTCTTGCCGATGAAGACGGCGTCTATGTCTTCCTCGACGACTACCTTACAAATGGCGTCCACCGGCTTGGCCTCTATCAACTTTGGCCGGGCGCCATAGTCGTTGGCCAGCTTCTCCAGTTCCTTGGCCAGCTCCTCGACCATGGCGTGGCGGGTTTTGTCTTTTTCCGGGTCGGGCATGTGAATGGGCAGCGGCGGTTCGGGAATGGGCTCGAGGCTGTGCAAGAGCGTGATCCGCGCCCCCAGGGCGTCGGCTATCTTCTTGGCGAAAGCGAGGGCTCTCAGCGAGGGTTCGGCCAGGGCGGTGCCCACCAGGATGTGGCGGATGGGTTTGACCTCCGACTGCGCCCGCACCGCCAGCACCGGTTTGTCGGCGTATTCGATGACGCGCTCGGTGACCGAGCCGAGAAATCTTTCCAGCAGACTGTCTACGCCCTGGGTGCCCATGGCTATCAGGTCTACCTGGTAGCGGCCGGCGTACTTGAGGATTACGTCCAGCGGCCGGCCCGTTTCCAGGTGGTGTTCGGCGTCCGGGTCTAACGTGGCGAGGTGCTTGCGAGCCGCCTCTATGCCTTCTTTCTGGGCCTTCTTGACTACCTCGTCGAGGCTTTGGGTCCAGTAGTCGCCATAAATGGGCATGCTCGGCGGCGGCTCCATGACGTGCAGCAAGATGAGCTTGGCGGCGAGCGGGCCCTTGAGCTGCTCGGCCACCTGCAGGGCTTTCATCGAGGCTTCGGAAAAATCGGTGGGGTGCAGAATCTTCATTGCCGTCCTCCTCTGGCCGTGCAGGCCACTTCTACCTTCACGTCCTTGGGCAGGCGGGCCACCTCGACCACGGCCCGCGCCGGATAGGGCTCGCTGAAAAACTCGGCGTAAACCTCATTGAACTCGGCAAAGTCGTTCATGTCGGCCAGGTAAGCGGTGACCTGCACTACGTCTTTCAAGTCGGCGTTGGCGGCCTGCAAGACCGCGCGCAGGTTGCTGAGCGCCTGTCTGGTTTGCGCGCCAATGCCTCCCCCCACGAGCTTCCCGGAGGGGGTAAGGGGTATCTGCCCCGAAGCGAAGACCCAGCCGTCCGTGATAACGGCTTGGCTGTAGGGGCCGATGGCGCTTGGAGCCCTGTCCGTTTGCACCCGTTGCATAGGCACCTCCTACCTTTTATTAAACAGCAGAACGTAGAGCAGCAGGCTGACGTAGACCACCAGAAAGATTATGTCGCGCCAGCGGTGCCAGAAACCGCGCTTGCCGGGCGGCTCCAGAACCTGGGTCTCGACGGTGCTCCCCTCCTGGCCGAGGGCCAGCACCACCGGCTCGCCGCTTTCCAGCGGCAACGCCCAGGCTGGTGGCGATTTTTCTTTGGGTACGTCCAAAACGCTGACCACGACGGCGGTAATGTTGTCGGGGCCGCCCCACTCATTGGCCAGTCTGACGAGGTGCTCGACCGCCTCGGTCGGTGGCAGGCTTTCGAGAATCTCTTGTAGCACCGAGTCCTCGAGTACTCCGGAAAGACCGTCGCTACAGAGCAAGAAACGGTCCCCCGGCTGCACCTTGAGGCCGATCAGGTCCACCCTGGCTTCGGGGAAGGAGCCGAGGGCGTTGGTAATCACGTTGCGCCAGCGGTGGTTGCGGGCCTCGCTGGGGGTAAGCAGCCCCTGGCGCATCCGCTCGGCCACCCAGGAGTGGTCGCGGGTTAGCTGGCTCAGCTGGCCGTCGCGCAGCAGGTAAGCGCGCGAGTCGCCGACGTGGGCGATGATGGCGTAGGGAAGGTTGAGAGCCAGGGCGGTGGCGGTGGTGCCCATCCCGCGCGACTCGGGGCGCTGACCCGCCATGTAGATGGCGTCGTTGGCTTCTTCGAAGGCGTCGAGCAATAGCGTGGGTGAGGGTTCTTCTTCGCGTACCACCTCGACGATGTTCTTGACCGCCATCTTCGAGGCCAGTTCGCCGGTGCGGTGGCCGCCCATGCCGTCCGCCACCACGAAGACCGCGTAGTTGCCGTTTATTCTCTGATCTACCGCGTCCTGGTTGGTGGTGCGCTGGCGACCAGGGTGGGTCAAAACGGCGGCTTCGACAAAAGTACCGCCCGCGGCAGAGGGCATAGCGAAATTATACGCCATTACTGGACCGCAGTTCAGGCTCCTTTGCGCTGCGGGTGCTGGAGAAAGTGGTTCTTGGCCGATTGGGGGGCGGGAGCGCTATAATTAGGGGGAAGTACAACCGGAGGTGGACCCATGAGGGCACTAAAGTTTTTGGCGGTGTTATCGTTGGCGGTAGCGTTTGGAAGCGCTGCCATGGCCGAGGGGGTTACCCTCAAGATCTCTTGCGGCGCCGTAGGGCAGGAGCTCGAACTCTGCACCGAGGGGGCACAGGCCTGGGCCAAGGAGACCGGCAACAAGGTCGAGGTGGTTTCCACGCCCAACTCGACCACCGACAGGCTGGCGCTCTACCAGCAGCAGCTGGCCGCGGGTTCTTCCGACATCGACGTTTATCAGATAGACGTCATTTGGCCTGGCATCCTCTCCGACTTCTTCATCGACCTCAACGATTACGTCAAGCCCGACCTGGTCAAGCAGTTCTTCCCGCGCATCATCGCCGCCAACACGGTCGACGGGCGTTTGGTGGCGCTGCCCTGGTTTACCGACGCCGGGCTCCTCTACTACCGCACCGACCTGCTGAAGAAGTACGGTTACTCGAAGCCGCCCACCACCTGGAGCGAGATGGAGCAGATGGCGGCCAAGATCCAGGCCGGCGAACGGCAGGCGGGCAATGGTAGCTTCTGGGGCTTCGTCTTCCAAGGCAAGGCCTACGAAGGGCTTACCTGTGACGCTCTGGAATGGGTCTTCTCGCACAACGGCGGCACCATCGTCGACAAAGACGGTAAGATCACCATCAACAACCCCAACGCGGTCAAGGCCATTCAGCAGGCTGCCGGCTGGGTAGGGAAGATCGCCCCTCCGGGCGTCACCAGCTACCAGGAAGAAGAGGCCCGCGGCGTCTGGCAGGCCGGTAACGCCGCTTTCATGCGCAACTGGCCCTATGCCTACTCGCTTGGTAACAGTAAGGACAGCCCCATTAGAGGCAAGTTCGACGTTACCGTACTGCCCAAGGGCGGCGCCGACGGTCAGCACGCGGCCACCCTGGGCGGTTGGCAACTGGCGGTTTCGCGCTTCAGCAAGCACCCCAAGGAAGCCGTCAGCCTGATCGTCTACCTGACCGGTTACGACGAGCAGAAGCGCCGCGCCATCAAGGGCAGCTTCCTGCCCACCCGCCCGGCTCTCTACAAAGACCCCGACGTACTGGCGGCCAACCCCTTCATGGGTAAGCTCTA
Organism: Thermaceae bacterium; assembly: GCA_027023115.1. Classification (GTDB taxonomy): domain Bacteria; phylum Deinococcota; class Deinococci; order Deinococcales; family Marinithermaceae; genus Oceanithermus. Next base: position 425 of record JALVWZ010000396.1, on the reverse strand, counting down.
CGACGTCTTCGTCAACGCCGTGCCGCGCCCCAGCGCCCAGACCAAGCAAAAGTACAACCAGGTTTCGAGCGCCTTCTGGACCGCGGTCCACAACGTTCTCGTCGGTCAGACCGACGCCGCCACTTCGCTGCGGATGCTCGAGATGCAGCTGAAGCGGATCAAGGGTAGAGGCTGGTAGACAAGGGCTCGGGTCCCGGCGGCCGCGGCCGCCGGGACCTTCTAAGACCTGCTAATAATGGAGCGCGTCGTGAAGCATAAAAGCAAGCTTGCCGCCAGGCGCACCCGTACCGCCTGGTTCTTCCTGCTTCCCAGCCTGTTAGTGCTCTTGCTGGTGGCGGCCTATCCGCTTTGGCGGACGTTTCAGCTCAGCTTCTATCAAGTAAGTATTTTGGAGTTCCCGCTCAAGCCTTCCTGGGTGGGTCTCG
>JALVWZ010000395.1 GCA_027023115.1 Thermaceae bacterium | reverse complement strand
GGCCGCCGCCGAGGTGCTGGGAGCGGAGATCAGCATGGGAACCCTCAAGCCGCTGCTCCTGCGCCCGCTTTCGCGCACCCGCTTCATCAGCGCCAAGCTGGTGGCGGCGCTGGTGTATCCCTTTTTAGTGCTGGCGACGAGTCTGCTGGCGGCCCTGCTGGCGGGCCTGCCACACGGTCTGGGAGGCTTTTTTGGTGGTACCGGCCTGGGCGCGGGGGGGTTTGCCGGCGTCGGCTTCCTGCCGGCGGGAGCGGCCTTCGCCGAGGTGCTGCGGGCTTACTTCTACGCCGGCCTGACCCTGTTGCCAATCGCGGCGCTGAGCCTGATGTTCACGGTCTGGTTCTCCTCGACCACCGCCGCCGCTTTGGGGGCGATAGCCACCGTGCTGCTGATGCGCCTGCTGATAGTGTTCCCGGCGCTTAAGCCGCTCTTGCTGACCACCTACCTCGACCTCTACCTGCGCCCCGGCGATTGGGTGATGGGGCTCAGCCTGCTGTTCATCTATACGGTCGGATTCGGGCTCCTGGCGGTGCTGCTGTTCGAACGCAAGGACGTTTAGGGAGGCGCGATGGGCAAACTGACCCACTTTGAAGACGGCAAACCCAAGATGGTGGACGTTTCCGGCAAGCAGCCGACGCTGCGGGTGGCGCGCGCCGAGGCCGTCGTGAAACTTACCCCGGAGGCGGTCGCGGCCCTGCGCGAAGGCGGAGTGGGCAAGGGCGACCCGCTACTAGCGGCGCAGCTGGCCGGCATAATGGCCGCCAAGAAGACCAGCGAGCTAATCCCGCTCTGCCACCCGCTGCCGCTCAGCAAGGTGGACGTCGATTTGGTCTTCGATGAGCGGGCGGGGGTGGTGAAGATCACCGCCGAAGCCAAGACCAAGGCCGAGACCGGCGTCGAGATGGAAGCCCTGACGGCCGCCAGCGTGGCCGCGCTGACCGTTTACGACATGCTCAAGGCGGCCAGCAAGGGACTGGAGATCGAGCGCGTGCGCCTGCTCTACAAGTCGGGGGGTAAGTCGGGCACCTGGAGCCGCGAGGGCTAGCGGGCGGTCCAGCCAAGGTCCATGGTGTAGCAACCGCCGCTGACCGCGCCGGCGGCGTCGGAAGCCAGCCAGGCTACCAGCGACGCCACCTCGGCGGGCTCGATGAGGCGTTTTATGGCGGCGGGCTCGAGCATCACCTTTTCGACTACCTCCTCCTCGCTTATCCCCAGGTTCAGGGCCTGCGCCGCTATCTGCCGCTCTACCAGCGGCGTCCGCACGTAGGCCGGACAGACGGCGTTGACGGTCACCCCCGCCTCGCCCGCCTCCAGCGCCGCCGCCCGGGTCAACCCCAGCAGGGCGTGCTTGGCGGTAACGTAGGCAGCCTTGTAGGGGCTGGCCACCAGCGAGTGGATAGACCCCATGTTGATTACCCGCCCCCAGCCGCGCTGCTTCATCTTGCCCAGGTAAGAGCGAATGAGCTGGAACGGAGCGGTCACCATCACCTGCTGCATCGTCTGCCAGGCGTCAAGAGGAAAGCGCTCCAGCGGGTCCACGTGTTGAAAGCCGGCGTTGTTGACCAGCACGTCCACCCGTCCGAAGGGCCGGCGCGCCTCCACCGCCAGCCGCCAGACCTCGTGCGGGTCCGCCAGGTCGGCCTGTACGAAAGCCCCGCCAATCGCCTCGGCTACGGCCTTACCGGCTGCGTCGCGGTCGTGCACCACCACCCGCATTTTTTCCGCCGCCAGCCTCTCGGCCACCGCCCGGCCGATACCGCTGGCCGCGCCCGTCACCAACGCCACCCGTTCTTCTTTCATGGTTCCAGACTAGCCCACCCGGACGTGGGAGAATGGTTTGGGGGGTCCAAATGGAACCTGGTTTGCGAGACCTCATCTCGCTCGCGGGCAAGCGCGCCCTCATTACCGGCGCCGCCGGCGGCATAGGGCTGGCTGCGGCGCGCCGCTTCGCCGAGGCGGGCGCGCGGCTGGTATTGGTGGACCGCGACGCGGAAGGGCTGGAGCGTGCCCGCGGCGAGCTGGATGCCGAGGTTGCCGTGCGGGCGTTGGACCTGGCCGATAGCAAAGAGATCGAACGGCTGTGGCGGGATCTGGCGGAGGACCCACCGGAAATACTGGTCAATAACGCCGGCGTCTACGCCTTCCGCAGCCTGCTGGAGATGGACGAGGCATTCTACCGCCGGCAGATGGCCGTCAATCTCGACGCCGTGTTCTGGATGACCCGGGCGTTCGCGGCTGCACGTCGGGGCCGCGGCGGTGCGCTGGTGAACGTTGGTTCCATAGAAGCCTTTCTTCCCTTTGCCCCGGGCCTGGCCCACTACGACGCCGCCAAGCTGGGGGTGGTGGCCCTCACCAGGGCCGTGGCCCGCGAGTTCGGACCCAAGATCCGCGCCAACGTGGTGGTTCCCGGCGGAATAGACACCGAGGGAGTCAAGAAGCTGCGCCGCAGCGCCATCCGCAACGTCGAGCTGGGTAAGGTGGGGGTGGCCTACAACTTCAACCAGCGCCTACCTATGCGCCGTTTCGGCCGCCCCGACGAGGTAGCGCGGGTGGTCCTCTTCTTGGTCAGCGACCTGGCAAGCTACGTTACCGGAGCAATTCTGGCGGTAGACGGGGGCTTCCTGTCCAGCTAAACCCGTCCAGGCAGCTGCCGGTGAACCTACTTTCCCGTTCGCCATCGAATAAACCTTCATGTTATTCAGGCTTTATTCACGCAAGGGATGCTATACTACACACGACCGATATGGGTACGAAAGGAGCACGTATGAGAAAACACTTGCTGACAATTCTGGCTCTAGGCTTTGTCGGCGCCATGGCCTTTGCGGCCACCGGCCCCGACACGTACGTCCACATGACGTACGGCGAGGTGGACTCGCTCGACCCGGCGCAGGCGTACGACACCGCTTCGGGCGCGATCCTGGAGAACATTTACGAGACGCTCTACACCTACAAAGGGCAGAGCATCACCGAGTACGAGCCGGTCCTGGCGACCAGCTACTCGATCAGCGACGACGGCAAGACCTACACCTTCAAGCTGCGTCACGACGTTCTCTTCCACAGCGGTAATCGCATGACCTGCCGCGACGTCGAGTACTCGATCAAGCGCCTGTTGGTCACCAACCCGGGCGACTCGGCCGGCTGGTTCTACGCCGAGAGCCTGATTGGTTACGACGGCGTGAACGCCAAGGACTACTTCGGAGGCAAAGCCACCCAGGCCGACCTCGACAAGTACTGGAACGCCATCGACAACGCGGTGAAGTGCGTTGACGACTACACCGTCGAGTTCCACCTGATCAAGAAGGACCCGTCCTTCTTCGTCAAGCTGATGTACACCGCTTCCTCCGTTCTCGACAGTAAGTACGCCATCGCCCATGGCGAGTGGAGCGGCACCAAGAAGGACTGGTACGACTGGGCTGGTAAGGACCTGCGCGAGGGCTTCTTGCACAACCACGACGCCGGCACCGGCGCTTACAAGCTGGTCAAGTGGGACGGCAAGGACGTCTACGCCGAGCGCTTCATTGGCTACTGGGACTACGCCCACAAGCCCCAGATGAAGAACATCATCATCAAGGTCGTCGACGAGCAGGCTACCCGCATCCAGGCCCTCAAGGCCGGCGATGCCGACCGCATTACCGTTAACGACCGCGCCACCCTCGAGACCCAGATCCGCGGTATGGCCAACGCCAAGGTCCTCGAGTCCGACAAGTGGCTCGGCGCTGCGGCCTCGGCGGTCTTCTTCAACCAAAAAATCTCCGCGAAGGACAACCCCCTGATCGGCTCCGGCAAGCTCGACGGCAACGGCATTCCCGCCGACTTCTTCACCGACGTCAATGTTCGCAAGGCCTTTGCCTACAGCTTCGATCAAGACGCCATCATCAAGGACCTTTACATGGGCAAAGCGGTGCCGCTGACCATGGCCCTGCCGCCCTCGTTCCTCGGCTACGACCCCAACATTCCCATCTACAACCTCGACATGGACAAGGCCGAGGAGTACTTCAAGAAGGCCCTCGGCGGCAAGCTTTGGGACACCGGCTTTACCATGACCATCGCCTACAACTCGGGTAACACCACCCGTAAAGCGGTGGCCGAGATCCTCAAGCAGAACATCGAAGCCCTCAACCCGAAGTTCAAGATCAACGTCAAGGCCATGCCCTGGCCGCAGTTCCTGGCTGCTTACAAGAACAGCCAGCTGCCGGCGCTGGTGCTGGGTTGGGGCGCCGACTACGCCGACCCGGATAACTTCATCTACGTCTACTACCACTCGAACGGCTACTTCGCCAAGAAGATCGGCTACCACAACCCCAAGATGGACAAGCTGATCGAAGAGGCCCGCTCCATCACCGACCCCAAGAAGCGTGCCGCGCTCTACAGCAAGATCGGCTACCTGGCGCACGACGACGTGCCCGTGCTGCCGCTGCCGCGGCCGACCGGCTGGATGGTGCTGGCCAAGAACGTCTACACCCTGCACGCTCCGGCGGGCATGGACGTTTACAACAACCCCATGCGCTCCGGTTCCTTCCTCTGGAAGGACATCATCAAGAAGTAGCGTGAGCGTCTGACCTTTAGCGCAGTAGAGGGTGCCATGCACCCTCTACTGCCTGCTGTATAAACGCAGAAAGCAAGCGCAACGCGCTTTTTACAAGACTTTTGGAGGCCAACTTTGACCACCTTCATCGTCCGCAGGCTCTTGCAGTTGCCGATCGTACTGTTGGCGATCTCGCTCTTGATCTTCGGGATGATGCAATTCCTGACTCCCGAGCAGCGAGCGGCCGCCTTCGTTAAAACCGAGCAACAAGCGCAGCACCTCGATCAGGTAATCCGCCAGTACAACCTCGACAAGGGTTTTTGGGTGCAGTATGGTTCCTGGCTCAAGGAGGTGCTGCACGGCAACCTGGGCTTCTCCAAGCAGTCCCACGAGCCGGTACTGACGACCATCGCCAAGCGGTTGCCCGTTTCTACTGAGCTGGCGCTCTACATGTTCTTTCCCACGCTGGCATTCGGCATTTGGATGGGCACCATGGCGGCGATCCACCGCGACAAGCTGATAGACCATATCGTGCGCCTCTTCGCCATTGCCGGCTGGTCGCTACCTACGTTCGTACTGGCCATCTGGTTACTTGCGGTGCTATACGGCTACCTGCACTGCTGCGGCATCGGCCGCGCCGATGACAAGTACATGGTGATGTTCGCCCAGGGCACCCTCAAGACCTATACCGGCATGATTACCGTAGACGGCTTGCTCAACGGTCGCTTCGACGTTTTTCTCTCCGGCTTGAAGCACCTGGTGTTGCCAGTAATCACCTACACGGTCGTCGCCAGCGCCCAGATCATGCGCGTTCTGCGCTCTTCGATGCTCGACGTCCTCAACTCCGACTACGTCCGCACCGCCCGCGCCAAGGGTTTGCCGGAGCGCGTCGTCAACCTCAAGCACGCTCGCCGCAACGCCATCATTCCGGTCGTCACCATCGCCGGCTTGATGATCGCCTTCATGCTCGAGGGCGTGTTCTTCATCGAGATTATCTTCAACATCCCCGGCATAGGACAATGGTCAATTCCGTCAGCGCAGAACCTCGACTTTCCGGCGGTTATCGGCGTAGCGCTCTTGACCGGAGTCTCCGTTTCGCTCGCCAACCTGGCGGTCGATATCCTCTATGGAATGATCGACCCGCGGATCAGTTTCCAGTGAGGAGGGTGCCGTGAACCCGCAAGATATGAAACCCAAACGCGACCCCTGGTACCGCTCCAAGACCTTCAAGCGTTTCCGCCGCAACCCGCTGGCGATGGTGGGTTCGTTGCTCCTCCTAGGCTTCATCCTGGTAGCCTTCCTGGCGCCGGCGATCACCGCGCCACAGCTGGCGAACACACCCTCGGCGCGCCCTTGCCTGCGCGACCTGGGCATCAAGCGCAGCGAGGCCGTGGAGGTGTTGCGCAACCCGCTCAACGCTGTCTTCTGGAAGGCGGTCTTGGCACCTCCAAAGTCCTGCTACAACATTCCCCGCGCCAGCTTTTCGCCGCTTCCCAAGCCGCCTTCCAAGAAGCACCCCATGGGCCTTTCCGGCGGCAGTTACGACATCCTCTACGGTCTCACCTGGGGCACCCGTACCGCTTTTTACGTGGGGTTTTTGGTGGTGGGCATCAGCCTGGCCATCGGGATTGTCATCGGCGGCCTTTCGGGCTTCCTCGGCGGCGCTACCGACAACCTGATCATGCGCGTTACCGACGTGATGCTTTCTTTCCCGCGCCTCGTTTACGTTATGATCGTGGTGGTCATTTTTGGTAACGGCCTGACGCAGGTCATGCTGGCACTGGCGTTGGTCGGGTGGGCCGGTTACTCCCGCTTCTTCCGCGGCGACATTCTGCGCACGAAGGCGCAGGACTTCGTGGACGCCGCCCGGGCGTTGGGAGCCAGCCCGCTGCGGGTCTTTTTGAAGCACGTCTTCCCCAACGCCGTTGGCACCCTGCTAATCCTGGCCAGCATGGACGTTGGCGCGATTGTATTGACGGCTGCGGGCCTTTCCTTCCTGGGGTTGGGCGCGCCGGTAGGCTACGCCGACTGGGGACAGATGATCAGCTTCGCCCGCGGTTACATCCTGGGCACTGCCCAGGGAACGCCGTTTGACTTCTGGTACGTCTGGATCTACCCAACGCTGATGCTGGTCCTCTTCGGCCTCGCCTGGAACCTGCTCGGCGACGCAGTGCGCGACGCCCTCGACCCGAAGAGCTGAGCTGCGTAAAGCATTTTGCGAGAACCCCGGGCGGCGGTCCGGGGTTTCGTATTGAAATGCGAATTACTTATCTGCGTGCCTGTGCGGGGGTTTGAGC
>JALVWZ010000394.1 GCA_027023115.1 Thermaceae bacterium | reverse complement strand
ACCCCGCACCCCCTTTCAGCAGCTCCTCTCCGCCCGCGCCCGCGGCCCGTTGCAAAACGTCCAGCAACTCAAACTGGACCGGGTGGTTTTTTTCGATTTCGGCGGCGAGTCTGGCTTCGTGGCGGTCCCTCCGACGCGCCTGGTTTTCGAACTGACCGGTCGCAACGCCAACCTCATCCTGCTCGACGCGGAAGGCCGCATCATCGGCGCCGACCGCTTCATCGGACCCGAGGTCAACCGTTACCGGCAGGTGCGACCGGGCCTGGTCTATACCCCCCCGCCACCCTACGAAAAGCTAGACCCGTTCAACCTAAGCGCCGCCGACCTGCGCCCCCTGCTGGGCCAGCCGCTGGCGCGGGCCCTGGTCGCCCACGTTGACGGCATCGGCCCCCGGTTGGCCCGCGAGGCCGCCCGCCGCGCCGGTCTGGACCCCCATAAGCGGCTTGAAGACGCCTATTTGCAGCCGCTGGCGGCGGCGATCGCCGAGCTGGCGGCCGACCCGCGCAGCAGCGAAGCTGCACCGGCCGGTTGGCGCGAAGAAGCGGCAGCGTCCTTGCGCAAGCCCCTGCTGGCGGCGCTCGAGCACCGCCGCAAGGCCCTGCAAAGACGCCTGCAAGACTTCGAGCGCGCCCGCGCCGACGCCGCCCGCGCCGCGGAGTGGCGCCACCTGGGCGACCTGATTTTGGCCTATGCGCACCAGCTGGAACCGGGCGCTTCCGAGGCGACCTTGCCCGACTGGGAAGGCGGCGCCCGCCGCGTTCAGCTCGACCCCCGCCTGGACGCCGCCACCAACGCCCGCCGCTACTACCAAAAAGCCCGCCGTGCCACACGCCGCGCCGAGCGGGCGGACAGGCAAGAACCGCGCCTGCGCCGGGAACTGGCGGAGCTGGAGGAACGGCTGGCTCGGGTGGCAGCGGCCGACCTTGCCGAACTGCGCCGGCTGCACAAACAATTGGCCAAAGAAGAGCGCGCCGCGGTTGGCCTGCGGCTAAAGTCGCCCGGCGGGTTCGACGTTTGGGTGGGCCGCAACGGCAAGGAGAACGACCTGCTGACCCGCGCCGCCCACTCCGGCGACGTCTGGCTGCACGCGCAGGGAGTGCCCGGTTCACACGTCATTCTGCGCACCATGGGCAAAGCCGCGCCGCTTGAAGACCTGCTCTACGCCGCCCGCCTGGCTGCCTACCACTCCAAAGCCCGTGGCGAAAAAAACGTGCCGGTTGACTACACCCTCAAGAAACACGTCTGGCGGCCCCGCAAGGCCGCCCCCGGCCAGGCGCTCTATACCCAGGCGAAGACGCTCTTCGTAGACGCCACCCGCCCCGAGGAATGAACCCCGCGGCCCGTGTTTTTTTTGGGCAGGACGAATGCCACGAACCCCGGCGAAAAGCGGATGACTATACGCCTAGCCAGCCGCTCCCGCAGCGAGGCGTTAAGACTCCTCCCGCATAATGCGGTCGATAAAAACGTTCGCAGAAAGCGCAGCGAACCGTGCTCAGCCAAACTAAGGCTGCCATTCCAATCAAGCAAGTCAGCAGGCTCGCGCGAGCTGGAATCCAGAGCAGCGCTTTCTCCATCGCTCGTGGAGACCAAGGAAAACAACGGTTACGAATGGCAACAACGGTGACGAAGCGGCGCCCCAACCCCGACCACTAACTCGGTCCTGGACCCCAGCTTTCGCTGGGGTGACGAGGGAAGATGCTAGTGGCGACAGGGGGTGGCGTGAACAACGTGGTCGAATTCTACAGCTAGTTCACCAACGCGGATGTAGGGGAGGGTTTGAAACCCTCCCCTACACGCCATTTGATCTCTCGGAGCATGGTGCCTCAGCGATGAGCCCGAGATTTTGCCGACCACACGGGCGTGACTGAAACGGCCAAAAACGCTAGAATAAGGTTTGGGAAGGGAGCACGGTCGCGCCCCCACAATGGGGTGAGGAAAGTCCGGGCACCAGAGGGCAGGGTGCCAGGTAACGCCTGGGCGCCGCAAGGCGACGGATAGTGCCACAGAGAACAGACCGCCAATCCGCTCCCCGCCCGGGGAGGTCAGGGAGGCAAGGGTGAAACGGTGGAGTAAGAGCCCACCAGCGCTCCGGGAGACCGGGGCGGCTAGGTAAACCCCACCCGGTGCAAGGCTAGGTAGGCAGGGAGGGCTAGCCCGGCCCGATAGAACCTGCGGGTTGGCCGCTCGAGGCCGACGGCGACGTCGGTCCCAGATAGATGACCGTGCCCGACAGAACCCGGCTTACATCCCTTCCCACCCCCGCTCCGGCGGGGGTTCTCTTTGCGCCTTTTCTCCGATGAGATCGCATTTGCGCCTGACTTCTCTCCACATAATCGCTGACATGTCTGTGGATAATCCTGTGGATATTCAGTGGAATATCACGAATTCCCGATGAATACGGCGTTTCCCTACGCGATGGCTGTGTATAAGGTGGTAGATTGTGGTAGATAGTGGCAAAACGTGGCTATTGAGTGGTAAACTGTAACACAGCCAGACCCGCGGAGAGCTACGGAAGCTGCTACCGCGCTAGCTGAGAAGGAGGAACGGGCGTTGGATCGCATTCCGAGTGGTGAGCACCTGGTCAGCATCGACGGCAAGGGCCGCGTGGTGATTCCGGTGCCCTTCCGCCCCTTCTTCGCAGAGGGTCTGGTGCTCACGCGCGGCTTCGAGGGCGGGGTTGACGTGCTTACTCTCCCCTATTGGGACAAGATAGCCGAGCGCCTGAGCAAAATGCCCACTCTCGACATGCAATCGCGCTATTTCCGCAAGTTTTATTACTCCTCGGCCCATCAGACCAAACTCGACCGCCAGGGGCGGGTGCTGGTGCCGCCAGCCCTGCGCCGCACCGCCGGTCTGCGCGACCGGGCGGTAGTGCTCAGCACCGGCGACCACGTCGAGATCTGGGACGAAGACCGCTATTTCGAGCGCCTGGAAGAGCTGAGCAAACAGTTCGGCATTCCCGAGTCGCTCCGCGACCTTTGAGCCATGAATACGGAACCTATTGCCATGAATACGACCCGTCACCAACCGGTAATGTTGAGCGAAGCGCTCGACCTCCTGAACGTCCAACCCGGAGGGGTGTACGTAGACGCCACCTTCGGTGGGGGCGGCCACACCCAGGGGATCGTCGAGCGCGGCGGCCAGGTATTGGCCCTGGATCAGGATCCGGATGCCCACAAGCGCGCGGAACGGCTCGGGGGAGTTGCCATCCGGTTCGTCAGGGACAATTTTCGCAACCTGGAAGCCGTGCTCGCCTCCCAGGGCCTGCCGTCCGTCAATGGCATCCTCGCCGACCTGGGGGTGTCCAGCTTTCACTTTGACGACCCAACCCGTGGCTTCAGCTACCAGCACGAAGGTCCGCTCGACATGCGTATGGCCGGCGAAGGTCTAACCGCGGCCGACGTTGTCAACGAACTGGCCGAAGAAGAGCTGGCGGGCATCATCTGGCGCTACGGCGAGGAGAGGCAGAGCCGTCGCATCGCCCGCGCCATCGCCCGCGCTCGTGAAGAAGAGCCGATTACCACTACCACCCAGCTGGCCGAGATTGTCCGCCGCGCCGTTGGTCACCGCCGCGGCGGTCACCCGGCGCGGAAGACCTTTCAGGCACTGCGGATCTACGTAAACGACGAGCTTGGCGCTCTGGAAGACCTGCTGGAGGCCTCCGGGCGGGTACTGGCTCCGGGCGGGCGGTTGGTAGTGATCAGCTTCCATTCGCTGGAAGACCGGATCGTCAAACACTTCCTGCGCGACGATCCGCGCTTTCGGGTACTTACGAAAAAGCCGCTTACGGCGAGCGCGGCGGAGCGGGAAAGGAACCCCCGCTCCCGCAGCGCCAAGTTGAGGGCAGGTGAGCGCATATGAGCAGAACCGCTATTCGTTGGGGATACATTTATCTGATGGCGTTACTGGTTCTCGCCGGCTTTGGCTTGGTTTCGCAAAAGCAAGCCGCCGAGCTGCGCGGTTATCAAGCGCGTTATCAAAATCTGGAACGAGAACGGGTCGAGTTGCTGGTGGACTACGAAGCGCGCCTTTCCGACCGCGCCGTCGCTCGCTGGGCCGAATCGCACGGGATGGTGCCGATGAGCGAGGGCAGGTGGGCTGAGTGAGCACGGCCAGCATCCAGCGCGTTTGGGCGCTGGCCCTGCTGCTTTTGCTCTGGGCCGGCCTGCTGGTGGGAGGCGTGGCCGCCATACTGGTGGATACCCCCGGGATGAGCCTGAACCTCTGGCCCGAGCCGGCCCACCCGACGCCGCTGCTGGCGCCGCGCGGCGGCATCTACAGCGCCGACGGCGCACCACTGGCACTCAGCACGCAGAACGGCGAGCGCGTCTATCCGCTGGGCCAAACCGCCGGGCAAGTAGTCGGCTACGTCAAGGGCAAGCGCGGCCCCGACGGACGCATCAACACCAGCGGCGAAGCCGACGCCGGTCAGGCCGGCGTCGAAAAGGCCATGGAAGGCCGGCTATCTCGCGGCGAGAACGTCTATCTGACCCTCGATTCCAAACTGCAGACCTTCGCCGAAGACGCCCTTTGGAAAGGGGTCGCCGCTAGCGGCGCCGAGTGGGGCACGCTGATCGTCATGGAAAGCAAGAGCGGCCGCCTGCTGGCCGTCGCTAACGCGCCCGCCTTCGACCCCAACAGCCCGCGTGGCGACCCCGGCAAGGACCCTCGTTTGACCAACTACGCCTTCGAGCGGCTGGTGGAACCCGGTTCAACTCTCAAGGCGATTACCGCCGCCATTCTCCTGCAACAAGGAGCAGCCCGGATGAATGACGTGGTGGACGCGCCCATGCGCCGCCGCATCGGTAAGGACTTCATTGGCGACGTTGTCCAGCACCCGGAGAAGCTGAGCCTCGAGCAGGTACTCGCCTACTCCTCCAACGTCGGCATGAGCACCTTCGTCGAGAGGATCAGCCCGGGCACCCTCTACGACTACCACCGCCGTCTCCACCTCTACGACAACGACCTGCTACCCGGATTCAGACTCTGGGCCACCCAGCACATGCGCAAAAGCGAGATCGGCGAGTTCGAAGAGGCCACCCTGAGCTTCGGTCAGGGCATCTCGGTTACCCCGCTGCACCTGGCGGCTGCCTTCAACACCCTGGCCAACGACGGCGTCTTCGTGCGCCCCACCCTGCTCGAGCCCCTGCAACCGGCGCGGGGCGAGCGGGTATTCAGCCCGCAGGTGGCCACTCAGTTGCGCCAGGTGCTGGCGCGCCACAACGCCCACCGCGCCAGCCTGCGCGGCTATCAGCTGGGCGGCAAGACCGGCACCGCGCAGATCAACACCGGTAAGGGATACAAAGAGTCGAATGTCTACGCCGCCCTCTTCGCCGGCTTCGTTCCCGCGGACGAGCCCCGGGCGACGGTGCTGGTGGTGCTCTACAACCCCCAAACCTCCAGTTTTGGCTCCATCGTAGCGGCGCCCATTTTCCGCGATTTCGCCGCTCGCGCCCTGGCCTATTGGGGTACGCCCCCGGACTCGGTTAGAATGGCTAATGGTGAGTAAGTTGTGTATGATGTGCAAGTGACGCATGCGCGAACCCTCAGCCCCGATTTGCTGGCCGCCATTACCGGCGGCCGGGCCGGTGAGTCTTGCCAGCCGGCGCGCGACGTGGTCTGGGATTCGCGAATGGTGGAGCCCGGGTACGCCTTCTTCGCCCTCCCTGGCAGCACCCGCGACGGTGAGGAGTTCGTTGCCGACGCGCTCGAGCGGGGAGCGGCGCTGGCCTTTAGCCGTCAAGACGGGCCCCGACGGCTAACCGTCAGCGACACCTACGCCGCCCTGCTCGAGCTGGGCCGCTGGCTACGGGGAGGCCTGGCCGGGCCGTTGCTGGCGGTGACTGGCTCGGTCGGCAAGACCGGCACCAAGGAGGCGCTGCGGCAGGCGCTCGGCTGGCCTGCCACCCCCGGCAACCTCAACACCCCGCCGGCTTTGGTCCGCTTTTTTTGGAACCTGGACCCGGCCGCCGCCGGCGCGGTTGTCGAGCTGGGCATTGACCACCCCGGCGAGATGGACGACCTGGTCTACCTGACCCGGCCCGACCTGGGCATTCTGACCGCAATCGCGCCGGTACACCTGGAAGGTCTGGGGACGCTGGCCGATGTGGCCCGCGAGAAGATGCGCCTGCTCGAAGCCTCCCCTCTCAAGCTGGCCCACGTCGCCACGTCGTCCTGGGGCCTGCCCGCCGGCAGCCGCACCTACGGCTTTGAGGCAGGGGCCGACTTTCGGGGCGCCGACCTTGAGTTGGGCTGCGGGGGGACTTCCTTTACCTACGGAGGGCGCCGGTTGCATCTGCAGACCTTGGGACGCGGCGCGGCGCTGGCGGCGCTGGCGGCGCTGGCGGCGGCGGAATTGCTAGGCGAGGACGTGGCCGCGGCCGCGGACAGACTCGAACAGCAAGCGCCCGCCCCCCACCGCTTGCAGCCGCGGCGGTTGGGCGATGCCCTCTGGCTCGACGACAGCTACAACGCCAGCCCCCGGGCACTGGAAGCCGCGCTCGAGCTGCTCTCCCGCTGCCCCGGCCCCAAAGGAGTGATCCTGGGCACGATGCGCGAACTCGGCGCCGAGGCCGAACGCTGGCACCACTGGGCGGCCGCACGGGTTCGCGAAGTGGCCGAGCGGGCTCTTTTCGTGGGCGAGTTCGCCCCGCTGATGGCCGCCGACTGGCCCGCGGCCAGCGCTGCTGCGAGCGTCAACGAGGCCGCCGAACTGCTGGACGACTGGCGGCGCGGCCTGCGAACGGTACTGCTCAAGGGCTCACGCGCATTGGAGCTGGAAAAACTGCTGGAGGTGCCCTTTGCTTAGGCTCACGCGCCTCCTCCC
>JALVWZ010000393.1 GCA_027023115.1 Thermaceae bacterium | reverse complement strand
GGCCATCCAGACCGCCGCCAGCTCTGCCGCGCTGCCGCCTTCACGGAGGTTCTCTTCGGCCCGCTCCAGCCGCCACCAAGCCTCGCGGGGCCGCCTGCTCTGGGCGTAGACGCGGCCAAGTCCGAGCTGCACCAGGCCCACACCGTAGCTATCCTGGCTGGGCTCGAGTTCGTCGAGGGCTCCCTGATAAGCCACGCCCGCCTCCTCCAGCCAGCCGGCGTCGCTGTAGAGGTCGCCCAGGTTGATCTGCGAATAGCCCAACGCACGGTACTCGCCGCTGGAAGCGGCCACTTCGCGGGCCTCGCTCAGCACGCGGTGCGCCTCCTCCCAGCGGCCCGCCAGTCGCAACGCCTCGCCGAGTGAGAGCATGGTATTGGCCCGCTCCAGCGGCGCCGCTTCGCGTCGCAACGCCAGCGATGCCTGATAGGCGGCTATCGCCTCCTGGATGCGGCCCATGTGGTGGTAGGCGATGCCCAGATTGTGCCGCGCCCGCGCCAGCGCCGCCGTTTCGCCCGCCTCCTGGGTCACGCTGCCCGCCGCCTTCAGCACCGTCGCCGCCTCTTCGTAGCGACCGTCGCGGATCAGCGCCCCGCCCAAGGAGACATCAGCGCGGAAACGCTGCGCCGGCGTCGCCCCTTTTGCCGCTTCGCGGAACGCCTCGGCCGCTTCCCGGTAACTCCCCATGCGCACCAGCACCGTACCCACGCCTAGCAAAGCCTCGTTGTACGCCTCGCCCTTTTGCGCCAGCTCCGCCGCCCGCCGGTAGAGCCCCAGCGCGCGCTCCAGCCGCCCGCTCAGGTACTCCGCCTCGGCCACCGCCAGGAAGGCCTGCGGCCCCGGCCCGGCGCCCTCGAGCCGATCCCAGTAACTGATCGTTTGCGCCGCCCTTCCCTCGCGATTCCAGACGGCCGCCGCCTCGGCGAAGACCGCCGCCGCCTCGGGCGCGTGGTAGTTCAGGTAGCCCTCGAGCGCTATCTGCCGGTCGCCAAACTCCCGTTCCGCCGCCAGTAGCGGCTTCACCTTACTCAAAGGGGGCAGAGCCAGCGTTTCCTCCAGGTAGCTGGCCAGCGCCGCCAGCAGTTGCAAACGGCCCGCCTGCGGCAGCGCCAGCCCCCGCGCCAAGATGGTTTCCAGCTCCTCCGCCGGCAGCACTTCGTGAGCTACCTGCTCGCTGGGACCAAAGCGCAGCGCCTCCAAAACCTCGCGCTCGGAGGGCGTAAGCCGGGCCAGGAACGACTTGAGCCAGGAACGCAGCGGTTCCTCGTGGGGCCGGCTCACCCCGGCCTCGTAAGCCCGCCGCAACAGCACCGGCCAGCCGCCGAGCCGCTCCCAGGTCCGCCGCCAAGAGCGCCCGGCTCCCAGGTGGCGGGCCATCTCCCGCGCCTCCGCCTCGCTCAGCGCCAATGCTTCCGGACCCAGCAGCAACACCTCGGCCGGCGCCTCCGGCTTGCGACGCATGGCGTAAAGCCGCCCCGGCTGCCACTGGGGCGGCGGCCGTTTTAGGTCGAACACGGCCTCTTCCTCGCTCCATTCCTCGCGGTAGGGCAACTCGCGCGCCCGCGCCACCTCCTTTAGCAGTAGCGTCTTGCCGAACCCGGGCGGACCCCAAAGGACCACCGCCCGCTCTCTGAGAGCGGCCAAGAGCCTCTCCAGCAGAGCTTTTCTGTATACGTACCCACCGGCCACATCTCATTTAACCATTACTTAACTACTCAGGCTATAGGCTGGCGCTAGGAGTTGCAGAAGCTCCGAGGGAGGTAAGAAATGATTAAGAAGCTAAGTATCGTTGCAATACTCGCGCTGCTGCTGGCGGCGTGCGGAAACACCGGGAACAACAACGGCAATGGTGGTAACGCCGGCAATCAGGCCACCGCCGTGGAGGCGGTCGAAGTTAACGACCAACCTGCCAACAACGGCTCCGACACGACCCTGGACAAGGTCATAAACGACGAAGGCTCCAGCCTGGGTCTCGAGGGCCAGTTCCTGCCCGACTTCAGCAAGTTCTTCGATGTCATCACCTCGCCCATAGCCGATTGGGACTGTAGCGGCTCGAGCGCCGCGGGCGACCTCAGCGACGCCGACGACGACGGCATCGCCAAGAACGCCACCTACACCATCGAGTGCACCAAGAGCGGTTTCCTGGGCGTTACCGAGGCCAAGCGTGAGGGGACGCTGACCATGCAAGACGCCGACGACAACGACCCGCACAGCGGCTACACCTCCAACGGCTCCTTCACCTACAGCTACACCCTCATGGGCCAGAGCTACTCCGCCACCCGCGAGTTCTCCCGTCAGTGGACCGGCAACGCCGCCGACGGCTACGGCTTCCACCACACCCACAGCTGGACCTGGAGCGCCGCCGGTCAGAGCTACAAGGTCGAGCACGACCGCCAGGGCAGCTACGCTCCCGACAGCGCAGACGACCCCTTCGCCAGCGGCGACCTTAGCGAGGAGGGCACTATCAAACAGTCCGTCAACGGCGGCGACCTGGTAGAGGTGAGCGAGCGCGCCAACCTTCACATCAAAGACGGCTGCACCCCGCCCGCCGACAGTGGCAGCATCACCTTCACCTATAACGGCACCAGCAAGACCTTCGCCCTCGACGGCTGCGGCAGCTACGGCCCGGCCAGCGGCCAGGCGGGCACCGCCCAGGCCCTCGAGCTCACCGAAGACGGCGACCAGGCGAGCGGCAGCGAGGCCAGCGAAGACACCGCCGCCTCCGCCGGAGCGCCCTTCTCCTTCGTCCCCGACCTGAGCGGATTCGACGAGATTCTGGGCGTCGCCGCCGCCGAGTGGGACTGCAGCGCTTCCAGCGCCAGCGGCGACGTTAGCGACGTTGATGCCGACGGCATCGCCAAGAACGCCACCTACACCATCGACTGCGTCAAGAACGTGGACCTGCCCGCGCCCATCGGCCAGACCAACGTCCACCGCACCGGCACCATCACGGTGCAGGACGCCGACGACAACGACCCCACCAGCGGGTACAACATTAGCGGTAACTTGACCTACGCTTATTCCGCCGGCGGCCAGAACGTCAGCGCCACGCGCGAGTTCTCCCGCCAGTGGACCGGCAACGCCGCCGACGGCTACGAGTTCACCCAAAACCAGGCCTGGACCTGGAGCGCCGCCGGCCAGAGCTACAAGGTTGCCAGCGAGCGCGCCGGCAGCTACGACCCCGATAGCCAGACCGACCCTTACGCCGCCGGCCTGCTGAGCGAAAGCGGCTCCGTCAAGCAGTACGTCAACGGCGCCCTGCAGATTACCGTAAGCGAAACGACCAACAACCTGCACGTCAACGAGAGCTGCTCGCCGGCCGCCGATTCCGGCAGCATCGTCCTGAGCTGGGCGGACCAGTCCAAGACCATCACCTTTACCGGTTGCGGCGAGTTCCAGGTACAGTAACCGCCGCGACGCTCCTCCAATCTGCCGCCCGCGCGAATCGCGCGGGCGGAAACTTTTGGGCCGCCGGGGTATACTGGCAGTTCGTATGGCTAACCTCTCCATAGGCATAGTCGGCCTGCCCAACGTGGGCAAGTCAACCCTCTTCAACGCGATTACCAAGGCGGGCGCGCTGGCCGCCAACTACCCCTTCGCCACCATCGACAAGAACGTCGGCGTGGTGAGCGTACCCGACGAACGGCTGGAAAAGCTGGCCGACGTTTTCGAAAAACCGGGGCGCCGGCCCCCGATCGTGCCGACACACGTCGAGTTCGTGGATATCGCCGGGCTGGTCAAGGGCGCCCACAAGGGCGAGGGGCTGGGCAACCAGTTTCTGGGCAACATCCGCGAGGTAGCTGCCGTGGCTCACGTGGTGCGCTGCTTCGAAGACCCGAACGTAGTCCACGTGGACGGCTCGGTGGACCCGCTGCGCGACGCCGAGATCATAAACACCGAGCTGGCCCTGGCCGACATGGGGGTGCTCGAGCGCCGTCTCGATAAGCTGCGCCGCGGCGCCCGCGTCAGCAAAGAAGACGCCGCCCTCGTCGAGCTACTGGAGCCGCTTCTGGCCCACTTGGAGGCCGGCGAACCGGCCCGCACCTTCCGCCCCGCCCACGAAGAAGACGAACGCCGCCTCAAACAAGCATTCAAGGAATACGGCCTGATCACCGCCAAACCGGTCATCTACGTAGCCAACGTCGGTGAAGAAGACCTGCCGGAAGGCAACGAGCACGTGGCACGGCTGCGCGAGCTGGCCGCGCGCGAAGGGGCCGAGCTGGTGGTCATCTCCGCCAAGATCGAAGCCGAGCTGGTGGAGCTTTCCGAGGCGGAGGCGCGTGAATACCTGGCCGAGCTGGGGCTCGAGCGCTCGGGCCTCGACCGGCTGGTGCTGGCCGGCTACCGGGCGCTGGACCTGATCACCTTCCTGACCGCTGGTGAAAAGGAGGTGCGCGCCTGGACGGTGCAGCGCGGCACCAAGGCCCCGCAGGCGGCGGGCGTGATCCACTCCGACATGGAACGGGGCTTCATCCGCGCCGAGGTCATCGACTGGCGCAAGCTGGTGGAGGCGGGCGGCTGGGCCGCCGCCAAGGAAAAGGGCTGGGTGCGCACCGAGGGTAAAGATTACGTCGTCCAAGACGGCGACGTGATGCTCATCCTCTTCAACGTCTAGGGGCGGGGCAGGCGGTAGACGTAGATCACGTCCGTACTCTGGCCGCTGGGCGGTTCCTTGGCGACAAAATCGCGGTGGGTTTCGTTCAAGAACTGCCTCATAACCTGTACGACGTTTGGAACCTGGTTCGAAAGGCTAAGCGCCTTATGCGCGTCGCCAGCCTTGACGCATACGACGCTTAGACCCTTCGCTTCTGCTTCCGTAAACCGCCTACGTAGGTACGCCCGTATTCTGTCCGCATCACTCATAACGATCTCCCCTGCACTGTAAGTGCTAGTGTTATTGTAACTAGATACGAATTTATAACTAATGACTATAATTAACCAAAATATCGTCTACTACACTGGTGCGCATCAATGCGCAGGAGAAGAAGGACATGGATTTAAAAATTATGGTAATGAGTTCGACGAGAATAAAGAGATATTTACTCGCGCTCCCAATCATACCACTCCCCTCTTTCGCCTCCTTCCATTGCATTCCTCTTCTCTGCAAATAACACGCTTCTAGTCATCCCGATGCCAATACCTCCGTAGGAAAGGAGCAGAAAGGGAGTCTGTACCCTTTGGAGTGTGACTCCTTCCCCTGAGGGCTCCGGTGAACAATGTGTTAGGAGGTTATAAATATCCATCCGTCCGGCGCCTGTTCAACCGCCGGACTGCGCCTCGCGCAAGTCGAGGCCGTTGAAGCGCTGCTGCGCCCGCTCCAATCCCTCGCTTTGCCACGCCTCCACCGCCTCGGCGGCCGCGTCCGCGACGCGCTCGGCCACTTCCCTTTCCTGCTCGTCAAAACGGGAGAGCACCCAGCTGGCGGCGTCCCAACCGGCGGGCGGGCGGCCTATGCCAAGCCGCAACCGGTCGAAGTTGGCGGTGCCAAGGTGCTCGATGATCGACTGCACGCCCTTTTGGCCGCCGGAGCTGCCGCCGCGCCGCAGGCGCAACCGCCCCAGTGGCAGGTCCATGTCGTCGTGCACCACCAGGACGTTCTCGGGGGCGATCTTGTAATAACGCACGAAGGGAGCCACCGCTTCCCCCGAGTTGTTCATGTAGGTGGTCGGCTTCATCAGCCAGCCGCTGCGCCAGCGGGCCACCAGGGCATTCCCACGCCGGCGCCAGTCTTCCTCCGCACCCACGCGGTCCACCACCCAAAAACCCAGGTTGTGGCGGGTCTCGGCGTAGCGGGGCCCGGGGTTGCCCAGACCGACCACCAAAAAGCGGCCTTCCACGTTCGCCTCCTCGTCAGCGGCTGCTCCCGGCCGCAACAAAGCGGCCAGCCAGCGCCCAAGCCAGCTCATCTTCACCAATTCAGTCTACGAAAAAAAGGGGGCCGCAGCCCCCTCGGTTTTCAGGCTGAGTCTACTCTTCCTCTTCCTCTTCGGTCTTGCCACGCTTGATGACCTCGGGCTCGGCCTCGAACTCCTCGGCCTCGGCCTCTTCGGCCTCCAGCTTTTCGACGTCCTCAGGCGGCACCACGGCGGCGATGACCGCTTCGGGGTCGGTCAAGAGCTCCACGCCCTCGGGGAGGTCCAGATCGGAGGCGTGCAGCGCGTCACCGATATCCAGATCGGAAACGTCTACCTCGATATGGTCGGGGATGTTGCGCGGCAACACGCGCACCTCGAGGTCGGTCAGCTCCGTCGAGAGCACGCCGCCCAGCTTGACGCCCTTGGGCTCGCCTACGAACTTGAGGGTTACGTACATGTCGAGCGTCTGGCCCTTGGTGAGCACGTAGAAGTCCACGTGCTCGGGGCGACGCCGGCGCTTGTTGAGCTGCACCGCGCGCACCACCGTGTCCACCGTCTCGCCGTCCTCGAGCTCGAGGGTGATCACGTGGTGGACGCCAGCTTTGCGAAAGACCTTGTCGAACTCACCAAGGCCAACGTAGAGCTTGCGGTTGACGTTCTTGTTGTACATGATGCCGGGCAGCTTGCCTTCACGCCGCAGCACCTGGGGTTTCTCCGACTCACGGTAATAGGCTTTGAGCTTGTACTCCATTACTTCCTCCCAATGCCGCGTGCGCATAAAGGCACACGGCGCCGGCACTCCGGCACGCAAACCCGATTGTACGTGCTAGAGCGCCACCCGGTCAAGCTGCTGTAATCGGTCAACACATCTGAGACTCCCCACCCTCGGGGACCAACTCCCCTTGCATCATAGCCAGGAACTCTAAAGGAGCCAGGCCATCCAGGGAGCGGTGGGGCCTTCGCCTGTTGTAGTAGTCGAGGTAGGCGTTGAG